>CAXTES010000007.1:0-19069 GCA_964243215.1 uncultured Microbacterium sp.
CGTGGGTCTGACCGCAGCGGCGCTCGTCGGCTGTTCGTCCGCCGGTTCCGGCGGCTGCACGCCGACGCCCAGCGCCGACACGTCGGCGCTGGACCTCGTGACGGTCACCGGTGACGCGGACGCGAAACCCGACGTGGAGGTGCACACGCCGTTCCACGTCACGAGCACGCAATACGAGCAGGTCATCACCGGCGCGGGCACGCCGATCACCGACAATGCGCAGCTGGTGGTGCTGGACATCAGCCTCATCGACGGCACGACCGGCAAGGCGGTCGCCACGTCCGCGTACGACGGCGACCTGTCCCGCGTCTTCGCGCTGGAGCGGTTCGTCGAGAGCGTGCCGGGCCTAAGCAACGCGATGCACTGCGCCGCCGCCGGATCTCGCGTGGTCGCCGCCCTCGCGCCCGGCGACATCGAGGCGCAGAGCGCGGCGAGCTTCGGCCTGACCGATCAGGACTCCACCATCGCCGTCGTCGACGTGCGGAAGGTGTACCTCGCCAGGGCCGACGGCGCGCTGCAGTACAACGCGCGGTCGGGGATGCCGAGCGTCGTGCGGGCGCCGAACGGACGTCCGGGGGTCATCGTCCCCGACGGCGCGCCACCGAGCGACGTCGCCGTCGAGGTGCTGAAGAAGGGAACCGGCGACGTCGTAACCGGCGACGATCCGGTACGCGTCCACTACACCGGCGTGCTGTGGTCGGACAAGTCGGTCTTCGACACCACGTGGGACGGCGACCCTAAGTCGGTCACGCTCGACCAGACCGTGCCCGGGTTCCAGGATGCCGTGAAAGGCCAGACGGTCGGGTCGCAGATCCTCGTCGTGGTTCCGCCCGACCAGGGGTACGGCGATAAGGAACAGAGCGGTGTGCCGGCGAACTCGACCCTCGTCTTCGTCGTGGACATCCTCGGCATCGACGCCGCTCCCGCCCAGTAACGCCGCCGCGGGCGGCGCGAGGCCCGGTCATAGGATTGACCCGTGCCCGCCACCTCCGCGCCCGAGGAGCGCCTCGTCAACCTCGTCGTGGCGCTCATGGCCACCGAGCAGGGCCTGACGAAGGAGACCATCCTCGGATCCGTCGCCGGATACCGGGAGCAGGCCGAATCCGGTGCCACGAAGGACGCACTGGAGAAGATGTTCGAGCGCGACAAGGAGAGTCTGCGCGGCCTGGGCGTCCCGATCGAGACGATCGGCGACTACGCCGATCCGGATGACCTGCGCGAGGCGCGGTACCGCGTTCCGAAGTCCGAGTACGGCCTGCCGGAGGACATCTCGTTCACACCGGCCGAGCTCGCTCTGCTCAGCCTCGCCGGCGGCGTCTGGAGCCGCAGCTCGATGTCGGTCGACGCGCGCAGCGGCCTTCGCAAGATCCGCGCCCTCGGCATCGACGTCGACGAGCCCATCATCGGCTACTCGCCCCGCATCACGGTGCGCGAACCGGCCTTCGCTCCGCTGCAGCAGGCGATCGAGCAGACCCGCGTCGTGACGTTCCCGTACTTGAAACCGGGGGAGCCGGCCCCGCGCACCCGTCGCATCCGCCCTCTCGCGCTCGTCGATTACGAGGCTCGCTGGCACGTGTACGGGTTCGACCTCGGTGTCGACGCCGCCCGCACGTTCCTGCTGTCCCGGATCGTCGGCGACGTCCAGCTCATCCGCGACACCTTCGACCCGGCGCTGCGTGAGGGAGCCGGCGAGCGTGCCGTCGCCGGGCTGCAGGACGTCGCGCGCCGGAACTCGGCGCTGCTGGAGGTGGATCCGGGCACCGAGGCCGCGGTGCGGCTCTCCCGCCGCGGCGCACCGGCGGAGCAGGGGATGACAGTGCCTTACGTCGACGTGCATGTGCTGGCCGACGAACTCGCCTCGTACGGACCGGAGGTGCGGGTGGTGTCGCCCATCGAGCTGCGCGACGAGGTGGTGCGCCGACTGGAGGCGACACTCGCCCTGCACGGGGGAGCGGCATGAACGCCCACCGGCCGGCGCTGGCCACCGACCGCGCGGCGCTGATCCTGCAGCTCGTGCCTTACCTGATCGCCAAGGGAGAGGTGTCCGTCGCCGAGGCCGCGGACGAGTTCGATGTATCGCCGGATCGGATGCGCGAGATGGTGCAGATGCTGACCGTCATCGGCCGCCCCGGCGATGGCGGTTACTGGCAGTTGCCGAACGATCTGTTCGACATCGATTGGGATCTGCTGGATGACCGCGACCTCATCGTGATCACGAATACGGTAGGGCTCGAACGCTCGCCCAGACTGACCGCCCGTGAGGCCGCGGCGCTGCTGGCGGGACTGCAGCTGGCCAGGACCCTGCCCGGGGTCGGCGACACCGAACTGTACGCGGGACTGCTCGCCAAGCTCGCCCGCGGTGCGTCCGCCACGCCGGCCGAGGTCATCGTGGCGCCCGGACCGGTCGATGACGTCCGCATCGCCGTCGACGAGGCGCTGCGCCGGCGCGTCGCGGTCGCCTTCGCCTACCGAGCGCCCGACGCCGCGCCCACGACGCGCACCGTCGATCCGGTGAAGGTGCACATCGCGGACGGGCAGTGGTACCTGCAGGGCTGGTGCCACATGCGCGAGGCGATGCGCACCTTCCACCTCGACCGCGTCAGCGACCTGCAACTGACGGGCATCCCGATCGAGCACGGCGGCGAGCGCGTCCCCGAGCTCTTCGAGCCCGGTGAGCACGACCCGGTCGTGCAGATCCGGTTCCCCGCTGCCGTCGCGCCGCTGCTGGGCGACTACCTGGACTCGGCGGAGGTGACCACGCGCGGCTCGCGCGCCACCGCGACGCTGCGTGTCGCCGACGGACACAGCCTCAAGCGACTCGCCGCCCGCCGGGGCGGCGACGTCGAGATCGTGAGTCCGTCGGTGGCGCGCGAGGCTGCGGCGGACTGGGCGGCGGCGGGACTCGCCCAGTACCGCTGACCCGACCCGCGCAGCGGCCGCGGGTTACACTGGAAGCAGACCGCTCTACGCAGGGAGTAACCATGTTCGGTGGAGCATTCGGGTGGCCACACCTCCTGATCATCCTCGCGGTGATCCTGCTGCTGTTCGGCGCCGCCAAGCTGCCCGCCCTCGCCAAGAGCCTCGGGCAGTCCGCTCGCGTCTTCAAGGGCGAGATGAAGGCGATGAAAACCGATGACGCGGCCGCCGAGACGCCGGCCGTGACCACGCCCGGGGCTTCCGCTTCACCGGTTGCGCAGACACCCGCCTCGAGCGAGGCCGCCGCGAACCCGGGCGGAACCGCAGAACCCCGACCCTGACGGCGGTGGCCACGGCGGGACCGCCGCGCACAGAGGAGCCGGACGCCCCGCGGCGAGACAAGCGCATGACGCTGGCGCAGCATCTGGTCGAGTTGCGCAAACGGCTGATGATCAGTGCGCTCGCCCTCGTGGTCGCCATGATCATCGCCGCGGTCATCACCACCCCGGTCATCGACGCGCTGACCGAGCCGATCAAAGCGGTCGCCGCGGCGCGGGGCACCGATTTCGCCAAGCTGAACTTCGGCACCGTCACCTCCGGCTTCGACCTGCGGGTGCGCATCGCGTTGGCCATCGGGCTCATCCTGTCCGCCCCGGTGTGGCTGTGGCAGGTCTGGGCGTTCGTGATGCCCGGCCTGACGCGCAAGGAGATCCGCTACACCATCGGATTCATGGCGGCGGCGATTCCGCTGTTCTTCGCCGGTGTGGTCGTCGGGTGGCTCATCTGGCCGCACATCGTCGAGGTGATGGCGACGCTGGTGCCCGATCAGGGTTCGCTGCTGTTCGACTACAGCTACTACTACGACTTCGTGTTCAAACTCCTGCTGGTCGTGGGCATCTCGTTCGTGACGCCGGTGTTCCTCGTCGCGCTGAACCTCGCCGGTGTCGTGTCGGGGATCGCCATCCTCAAGGGCTGGCGCATCGCCATCCTCGTCGCCATCGTGTTCGCCGCGATCGCGACCCCCGCATACGAGGTCGTCTCGATGCTGCTGCTCGGCGGCATCCTCGTCGTGCTCTACTTCGCCGCCGCGCTGGTGTCGGTGCTCTTCGACCGGCGACGCGCGAAGCGCCAGGCGGCGATCCTGCCGCCGGAGCCGGCCACGTGAGCCTCTCGAGCCCTTCGGAACGATACGCGCAAGCGCGCGAGAGCCAGAGCCACCCGGTCACGTCGGCGTTCGCCGGCATCCAGCGTTTCGAGCTGGATCCGTTCCAGATCGCCGGATGCCGCGCCCTCGAAGACGGCCGCAGCGTGCTGGTGGCCGCCCCCACCGGTGCCGGTAAGACGATCGTCGGGGAGTTCGCGATCCACCTCGCGATGCTCGAGCCCGACGCGAAGGCGTTCTACACAACGCCGATGAAGGCACTGTCGAACCAGAAGTTCCGCGAGCTGGTCGATGTGTATGGCGCCGAGCAGGTCGGTCTGCTCACCGGCGACACGAACATCAACGGCAACGCCCGCATCGTCGTGATGACGACCGAGGTGCTGCGCAACATGCTGTACGCCGACTCGCCGGCGCTGCGCAACCTCCAGTACGTGGTGATGGACGAGGTGCATTACCTCGCCGACCGGTTCCGCGGGGCGGTCTGGGAAGAGGTCATCATCCACCTGCAGCGTCCGGTGCGTCTGGTGGCGTTGTCGGCGACGGTGTCCAACGCCGAGGAGTTCGGCGACTGGCTCGACACGGTTCGCGGCGACACCGAGGTCATCGTGTCCGAGACCCGACCGGTGCCGCTCGAGCAGCACGTGCTGGTGCGCGGCGACCTGCTGCCGCTGTTCGATGATCGCGCCGGCATCGCCACCGCGCAGGTGAACCAGGAGCTGATGCGGATCCGGTCGGTGAAAGGCCCGACCTTCGAGAACAACCGACGCGCCCAGCAGCTGAACAGCGCCCGCCAGAGCGGCTACGTGGCATCCCGCCGCCGGCCCAACAAGGGCGGGGTGCGGCCGGTGCGGTCCGCGAACGTGCAGCGCATCGAGCGGCTCGATCGCCCCGACGTGGTCTAGCTGCTCGCGCGCGCCAATCTGCCGCCGGCGATCTTCTTCATCTTTAGCCGGGTCGGATGCGATGCCGCCGTGCAGCAGGTGCGCCGTGCGGGTGTGCGGCTGACGACTCCGGAGGAACGGGCCGAGATCCGCGCGATCGTCGACGACCGCACGCGGACACTGCTGGACGAGGACCTCGCGGTGCTCGGGTACTGGGAGTGGCTGGAGAACCTCGAACGCGGCGTCGCGGCCCACCACGCCGGGCTGCTGCCCGCGTTCAAGGAGGTCGTCGAGGAGCTGTTCCAACGCAAACTCGTGAAGGTCGTGTTCGCGACCGAGACTCTGGCCCTGGGCATCAACATGCCCGCCCGCACCGTCGTGCTCGAGAAGCTCGAGAAATACAACGGCGAGGCGCGTGTCGCCATCACGTCGGGGGAGTACACCCAGCTGACCGGGCGCGCGGGCCGCCGCGGCATCGACGTGGAAGGTCACGCGGTCGTGCAGTGGACGGAGGGCCTGGACCCGCAGGCGGTCGCGGCGCTGGCATCCCGACGCACCTACCCGCTGACCTCCAGCTTCCGCCCGACCTACAACATGGCGGTGAACCTCATCGACCAGTTCGGCCGGCCCAGGGCGCGCGAGATCCTGGAGTCGTCGTTCGCGCAGTTCCAGGCCGACCGCGCCGTGGTGGGCCTGGCCCGTCAGGTGCGCGATGCCGAGGATTCGCTCGCCGGCTACGCCGAGGCGATGACGTGCGACCGCGGCGACTACGCCGAATACTCCGGGATCCGCCGCGAGCTCAGCGACGTCGAGAAGCTCAACCGCAAGGACGCCACGGCGTCTCGCGCGACCCGCGACGCCCGGCAGCGCCAGATCGCATCACTGCGCAAGCGGATGCTCCGGCATCCGTGCCACGACTGTCCCGACCGCGAGCAGCACGCCCGGTGGGCCGAGCGGAACTGGAAGCTGAAGCGTTCGGTGGAACGGATGCGGCAGCAGATCGACACCCGCACCGGAACGGTCGCGCGGATCTTCGACCGGGTCGTCGACGTGCTCGACGAGCTCGATTACGTACGGATCCACACCGATGGACGCACCACCCTCACAGACACGGGCCGCACGATGCGGCGGATCTACGGTGAACGCGACCTCCTCGTGGCCGAGTCGCTGCGCCGCGGCATCTGGACATCGCTGGATGCGGCGTCGCTCGCGGCCCTGACGTGCTGCCTGGTCTATCAGCCTCGGCGCGACGAGGCCGGCCCGGGGGAGCGCGGGCTGCCGCGCGGCCCGTTCCGCGCGGCGCTGGCCCACACCCAGGAGCTGTGGCAGCGCCTCGACGACCTGGAGCGGGATGCGCGACTGCCGGGGTCCGAGCCGGTCGCGACGGGGCTCGCGCAGGCGATGTACTCGTGGGCGCGCGGGGCGGCACTGGATCGTGTCCTCAACGAGGCCGACATGGCCGCCGGAGACTTCGTACGGTGGGCGAAGCAGACGATCGACCTGCTCGATCAGCTCTCGATCGTCGCCGAGGGGGAGGTCGGTCCAATCGCACGACAGGCCCTGGGGTCGGTGCGGCGGGGGATCGTCGCGTACAGCTCGGTCTGAGCCGGTCCGCTTAGGGTTGACGGGTGCCCGTCGCCGCCGCGCCATCGCCCGTGCTGCCGCTGTGGGTCGCCACGATCGCCTCCGCCGCGGCGGGAGCGATTCTCACCCTCGCATTCCCGGCGGTCAGCTGGTGGCCCGTGGTCTTCGTCGCTGTTCCGCTGGCCCTGGTGTGTCTGATCGGTCGGCGGGTCTGGGGTGCCGCACTTGTCGGTCTCGCCTTCGGCGTGGCCTTCTTCCTCATCAACGTCTCGTTCACGGCGCGCTACCTCGGCCCGGTGCCCTGGCTCGCGCTGTCGATATTCGAGGCGCTGCTGACGGCGGTGGCCGCGGTGGCCATCGCCCTTGCGTACCGTCTCGTGCCCCGCGTCGTCACCGGCGCGTGGTCCCGCCTCGTGGCGCTTCCCGCCCTGGTGGCCGGGCTGTGGACGATGCGGGAGCAGTTCCTCGGATCGTGGCCGTACGGCGGGTTCCCGTGGGGTCGGATCGGCGTCACGCAGGTCTCCAGCCCGTTGGCGCACGTCGTGTCCTGGACGGGGATGTCGGGTCTCACCTTCCTGATCGTCCTGCTGTGCGCCGCCGCGATCGAATACGTCAGGCTCGGTCGGTTCCGCGACCTGCGCACCGCCGTTCCGGCCGCGCTCGTCGCGGTGGTGCTCGTCATCCTGCCGCAGTTCCCCACAACGCCTGCCGGCAGCATCCGGGTCGGCTCGGTGCAGGGCAACGGCAAAGCCGGCTACTTCGATGACCGCGTCGCGAACGACGTGCTCGACGCGCAGCTCGCCGCGACGGCCCCGCTGATCGGCGAGGATGTCGACGTGCTGCTGTGGCCGGAGGGCGGCGTGGACTCCGATCCGACCCACGACACGGTCACCGCGGGTGTGCTCGACCAGCTGGCGGATCGGATCGGTGCGCCACTGCTGATCAGCGCCGTGACCCAGCGCGGCACGGCGCTGTTCAACTCGGCGATGCTATGGCGCGCCGGCGAGGGGGCGACGCAGATCTACGACAAGCGGCATCCGGTGCCGTTCGGCGAGTACGTGCCCGACCGGTGGCTCTACTACCCGCTGGCGCCGGATCTGATCGGATTGATCGGGCGCGACTATACCCCGGGCACCACGGCCCCGATCGTCGACATCGACGGGGTGGGGGTCGGACTGGCGATCTGCTTCGACGTCATCTACGACGATGTGGTCTGGGACGGCGCCCGCGATGGGGCACAGGTCTACATGTTCCAAACCAACAACGCGGACTTCCGCGGCACGGATGAGAATCTGCAGCAGCTGGCCTTCGCCCGGATGCGCGCGATCGAGACAGGTCGATCGGTGGTGAACATCTCCACCGTCGGCACGAGTCAGGTGATGGCCCCGGACGGCAGTGTCATCGATGCGCTCCCGGCCGACCAAGCCGGCGCGATGCTGACGGACGTGCCGTTGCGCACCGGGCTCACCCCGGCCGTGATCATCGGTCCGTGGGTGCAGGTTCTGCTCGGCTGGGGCAGCCTGGTCGCGCTCGCTGCGGTCGGCACGATGACGTTGACGAGGCGGCGCCGCGACGCCAAGACGCCGGCCCCCGTGGGGACCGGCGTCTGAGAGGACGACTGCGGATCAGGCGCTGAGCTTCTCCTTGGTGAGATCCTCACCGGCGCCGCGACGGGCCCGAACGTACGCGAGACGCTCTTCAAGCAGCTCTTCGAGCTCGGGGATGCTGCGACGCTCCAGGAGCATGTCCCAGTGAGTACGGGGGGTCTTGTCATCGGAGTGATCGATCGTCACCGTACCGTGGCCGGTGCGCAGGACGGCCTCGGCGCCACAGGTGCGGCACTCCCACGTCTGCGGGATCTCGGCGTCCGCCGCGAAGGTGAGGGTGGTGTCACGACCGCAGGTCGTGCAGGAATAGGTGTGCTGAGCACGCTCATGGAAAACGACGCCTTCTTCGCTCTGTAAGCTCTGGGCGCCGAGTCGGATGCCGCGCAGGCTGCGATCTGCCATGGTGTGGTCCTCTCGTCGGTCTCAGGTATAACGCTGGCACCTGGGCGGATCATCCGAACGGACGGCCCGGCGGGAGCTTTCACAGACGATGCTCAGCAGAGCCGACCGCGGCCCGCTCAGTGGAGGTCCGACGCCACCTGCAGAGCCACATCGGCGCGGTCGGTGACGAGCCCGTCGACGCCCATCCGCAGCAGTCGGCGCATGTCATCGGGGTCGTTTACCGTCCAGACGTGCACCTCGACGCCCACGTCGTGCGCAGCATCCAAGAGCCGCGCGGTGAGGATGCGGAGTCGGCCGCGCCGCTCCGGGATCTGCAGCGCGTCGATGCCGTCGACAGCTCTGCGCAGCATCGCCCGGGATCGCAGCCGTGTCGCTGCCAGAACGCGCGCGATGGTGGCGGTACCCGCCGACGAAGCGGGCAGCACGGCCGCGTCGGCGTCGGCGGCCGCGTGCAGTGCGATGCGGCGGCGCGTGTCGGAGAAACTGGCGATCAGCACCCGTTCGGCGTGCTCGGCGACCGATCGGCCGGTCGGCACCGCGACCGCCTCGTCTTTCACGTCGAGATTGAAGCGGACATCGGGAAAGGCGTCGAGCGCCTGCGCGAGGGTGATCAGGCCTCCTCGGGTCGCCATGAGGTGCTCGAGTTCGGCGACGGTCACGTCCTCGACACGCCGCGTGTCGCCGGTGACCCGACGCAGATCGTCGTCGTGGAAGAGCACCACGACGCCGTCGCGGGTGATGTGGCAGTCCGACTCGACGTACTGAGCGCCGGCCGCATGCGCCTCGGCGACTGCGGCGAAGGAGTTCTCGACTACCCCGTGCGCGGCCGCATCCGGCGTGACGAGTCCTCGGTGCGCCAGAATGCGCGGCGGACGGCCCGCCTCGAACCACGGATGCGTCACGGGGTCGGGGGAGTGAGGGCCCCTCGCGTCTCGGACGGCTCGGGTGCGGCATCCGTCGACCGTCCCAGGAACGAGCCGGTCAGGCCCTTGAGCGCCTCGGTGAACTCGCTCGGGATGATCCACAGCTTGCTCGAACTGCTGTCGGCGATCTTCGGCAGCGTCTGCAAGTACTGGTAGGCGAGCAGCTTGTCGTCGGGATTGCCGAGGTGGATCGCGTCGAAGACGACCTGGATCGCCTGCGCCTCGCCCTGAGCCCGCAGCACCGCCGCCTGCTTGTCGCCCTCGGCCTTGAGGATCTCGGCCTGCCGCTGACCCTCGGCGGTGAGGATCGCCGACTGCTTCGTACCCTCGGCGGTGAGGATGACCGCGCGCCGGTCGCGCTCAGCACGCATCTGCTTCTCCATCGAGTCCTGGATCGACAGCGGCGGGTCGATCGCTTTGATCTCGACGCGTCCGACGCGGATGCCCCACTTGCCGGTGGCCTCGTCGAGCACGACGCGCAGCTGCCCGTTGATCTCGTCGCGGCTGGTCAGCGCTTCTTCGAGGTTCAGGCCGCCCACCACGTTTCGCAGGGTGGTGGTGGTCAGCTGTTCGACGGCGCCGAGATAGTTCGCGATCTCGTAGGTCGCGGCGCGGGCGTCCGTCACCTGGAAGTAGATGACGGTGTCGATCGAGACGACCAGGTTGTCTTCGGTGATCACCGGCTGCGGGGGGAAGGAAACCACCTGTTCGCGCAGGTCGATGAGCGGACGCAGCCGATCCACGAACGGCACGAGCAGGTTCAGGCCCGGCATGAGCGTCTTGTGATAGCGGCCGAGTCGCTCGACCACGCCGGCGGATGCCTGCGGGATGATGCGTATCGCCCGGCCGAGGATGACGAGCACGAGGATGAAGATCGCGAGCGCGACCACCCATCCGATGACGGTCGGGATGAGGGTGTCGGGGTTCATGCGGGGAGGTTCTCCTCTTCGGAGCGCACGTAGGCCGTGGCTCCGTCGATGCGCTGGACGCGGACGGGTGTGCCCGGGCTGAGTTCGCCGGCCTCGGTGCGCGCGGTCCACACGTCGCCGTTGGCGAGCTTGACCTGACCGTTGAACGACGAGACGGTTGCGACGACGAAGCCGGCCAGACCCTGCAGCGCCGCCACATTGCTGGGGGTGGGGTCTTCGCCGCGGTGCAGGCGGCGCAGCAGCGGCGGGCGCAGCCCGAAAATCAGCAGGGCCCCGACGACCGCCGCGATCACGACCTGCAGCCATACCGGCGCGCCGACCAGGTCGGCGATGAGACCCGCCAGACCGCCGATGGCGAGCATGAGGAACGTGAACGAGAGCGACAGCATCTCGATGACCAGGAACAGGGCGATCAGCACGATCCAACCGATCCACGCCCACTGATCGATGGCCTGGATGAGCTCCACGGCGCGCCTCCTCGTTCTGTTCCGAACCTACACCGGTGGGGCGGCTGCGAGGCGGGTTGGTAGTGTCTTCACAGCCGTCGCGGCGCCGTTGCCGCGGCATCCCGACCGTCAGGAGAACGGGTGTCTCAGACCCTTCCGTCCGGCTCGCTCAGCGGCAGGTCAGCGCTGGTCACCGGCTCGTCCCGGGGGATCGGCGCCGACACGGTGCGCTACCTCGCAGAGGCGGGCGCGAACGTCGTCGTGAACTATCGCAACAAGGCGCCACGAGCCGAGAAGCTCGCGGCGCAGCTTCGCGACTCGGGCGTCGCGGCGCTCGTGATCGGCGCCGATCTGACCGATCCCGACTCGGTGCGCGCGATGTTCTCGGAGGTGCAGCGCGTGTACGGGACGTTGGACATCCTGGTGCTCAACGCGTCCGGGGGCATGGAGTCGGGGATGGCCGAGGACTACGCGCTGCGTCTGAACCGAGACGCCCAGGTCGATGTGCTCGAGGCGGCGCTGCCGTTGATGGAGCACGGTTCGCGCGTTGTGTTCGTGACGAGCCACCAGGCGCACTTCATCCGCACGACGCCCACCATGCCCGAATACGAACCGGTCGCGCGCTCCAAACGAGCCGGTGAGGACGCGCTGCGCGACATGATCCCGCGGCTCGAGGAGCGCGGGATCGGATTCGTGGTGGTCTCGGGCGACATGATCGAGGGCACGATCACCGCCACGCTGCTCGAGCGCGCGAACCCGGGAGCGATCGCGTCTCGCCGCGAATCGGCCGGCAAGCTGTACAACGTGTCCGAGTTCGCCGCGGAGGTGGCACGGGCTGCCGTCGATCCGCTGCCGGCCGATCACACGCGCCTAGTGGGCGACACCGGCTCGTTCGCGGGCGAATGACCGGGCGCGCCCGATGACGTCATCCACTCCTCCCGGCTGGTACGACGACGGTCGCGGTGCATCCCGGTGGTGGGACGGCCGCGCCTGGACGGCGGTGACGGCGTCGGTGGCCCCCCGCCCGGTCGCCGCCGACCCCGGACCGCGCGTACCCGCTGGCACTGCGGTCTACACGCGGTGGATCTGGTGGATCGTCGCCCTGCCGGTCGTCGCGATCATTCCCACGATCGGCTATCTCCTCGACCTGCAGGGGAGGATGACGGCGCTGTACAGCCGGATGCTGTCACTCGCCTCCTCGGGCGGCCGTCCGGACTCGCGGATCGTCGAGCGGCTGATCGCCGACCAGCTCGGTCTCATCTTGAACCCGTGGTATCTCGCGTTGATCCTCGTGGGCTGGACGGCGACCGCCGTGGTGATCTGGTTCGCGTATCTCGACCGGCGCGACCTGATCGGGTTCGGCTACACCCGGCCGTTCCACTGGGCATGGGCGTTCCTCGCGCCGCCGCTGGTCTATGTGGCCGGGCGCACCGTCGTCGTCCGGCGCCAGTCCGGTCGAGGCAGCGCCCCGATGTGGGTCGTCATCGGCATCCAGGCGGTATGGATCGCTCTGGCGGTGGTGTGGGCGGCCGTCTTCTCGGCGAGCCTGTTCCAGCTCGTGTTCTCGCAGGTGTCTCACCTGCGCAGCTGACGACGAACGGCCCGGGCACGGGTCCCGGACCGTTCGCTCGAGGAATTGCTAGGCGGTGCGAGGACGGGCGGCTGCACCCGCGCGACCGAACGTGAAGGCGCGCAGGATCTGCAGGATGCCCAGCACCACGAGTGAGATGCCCAGCAGCCACCAGAGCACGATCGCGCCCCACAGCGGCGAGAACAGCAGGATGACGCCCGCGATGATGCTGAGGATGGCGAAGAAGATCGTCCACCCTCGGGATGCTGCGCCCCCGAGGTTGGTGAGCGACACGACGCCCTCCACGATCCACATGATTCCGACCAGGACGCCGAGGAAGATCGCCAGGGTCACCGCCGTCAGGCCCAGGTTGGCGAACGCGATGATGCCGGCGAGGATGAACAGCACGCCGAGCACGATGTGCCCCACGCGACCCCACCCGCCCATCGCCTTGGAGAAGATTCCGAGCCCGGCGTAGACGAGACCGCCGATGATCGCATAGATCGCGATCATCGCAGTGACGACCACCGCCGTCTTGCCGGGCCAGATGAGTATCAGCAGCCCGACGATGAGGGCGACCACTCCGCCGATTCCGAGCGCTGTGCGAATGCCGTTGACCGCGGTGCGGTCTGTTGTCGCCTCCGTCATGGGAAGCCCCTTTCTGTGAAATCCCTGAAAGGCCAAGACTACGCTTCGGTGCCGCCGATGGAAACGCTCCCGCGCCGTGTCGCGCGGCCTTCCCGGTTGGTATCGTGCGATGTGTCGTCCGACCCGTGAGGAGGCGCGATGGCGATTCTGTCCCGCGGTTTCGGTTCCCGGCGCCGCGAGAGCGACCCTCGACTGCCACCCGGTCAGTATCTGACCCAGGACTTCCCGGTGCTGTCGGCGGGTCCGACGCCGCGCGTCGAGCCGGGGGAGTGGTCCTTCTTCATCCGCAACGAGCGCGGCGAGATGTCGGCGTGGAACTGGGACCAGTTCATGGGTCTGCCGATCGAGGACGTCGACACCGACATCCACTGCGTCACGCGCTGGTCCAAGCTCGGCACGCGATGGCGGGGCGTGTCGATCGACACCCTGTTCGCCGGGGTTTCGTCGGATGTCGCCTACGCGATGGTGCACAGCTACGGCGGGTACACGACGAACGTTCCGCTCGCCGATCTGCTCGGCGGGCAGGCCTGGGTGGCGTTCGAGTTCGACGGCAAGCCGCTCGAACCCGAACACGGCGGGCCGGCGCGGCTGCTGGTGCCGCATCTGTATTTCTGGAAGAGCGCCAAATGGGTTCGCGGCATCGTGCTGCAAACGCACGATGACCCGGGATTCTGGGAGCAGAACGGCTACCACCGTCACGGCGACCCGTGGACCGAGGAGCGCTATTGGTAGTGGTGGGCGGCTGGCGGCCCGCCCGGGTGGTGGAGGCATCCGCTGTCACATCGCACAGCCGGGTGCTGCACGTCGAGGTGCCGGGCTGGCCGGGAAGCGAGGCCGGCCAGCACGTGGATGTGCGACTTACCGCGGACGACGGGTATCAGGCGGTGCGGTCCTACTCGCTGGGGTCCTACGGCGGCGGTGGCACGATCGAACTCGCCGTCGACGAGGTGGAGGACGGCGAGGTATCGCCCTACCTCGTGGAAGATGTGCGGCCCGGTGACCAGCTCGAGGTGAAAGGTCCGCTCGGCGGATACTTCGTGTGGCGGCCGGGGGCGTCGACGCCGGTGCAGCTGATCGCCGGCGGATCGGGCATCGTCCCGCTGGTGTCGATCGCGCGAGCGCGGGCGGACGCGGCATCCGACGCTCCGTTCCGGCTGCTGTACTCGGTGCGCACGACCGACGACGCGCTGTATCGCGACGAGGCTTCCCGACTCGGTTCGAGCGGGACCGTGGAGGTGACCTGGGTGTACACGCGTCAGGGACCGCCCGGGTGGACCGGGCCCGTCGGACGCCTGGATGACGCATCGATCGCCGCCGCGGTGTGGCCGGTGGACCGGGAACCGCTCTTCTACGTCTGCGGCCCGACCGGGTTCGTCGAAGCCGTCGCCGACGCGCTCGTGCGGCTCGGTCACCCGCCGCTGCGTGTCAAGACCGAGAGGTTCGGAGGAGTCTGATGAACGCGTCACGACTGGATGGCAACGTGCTCGCCGGTGCGCTGTCGGCGCTGTTCGCGGTCGACGCCACGATGCTCACCGTCGAGTGCGGCGGATGCGGCACCGCGGGCGTGCTCGCCGACGCTGTCGTCGAGCGGGACGATGTCGCGGCGATCGCGCGCTGCCGGTCGTGCACGCACACGCTGCTGACCGTCTTGGAGCAGGATGACGCGGTGCGGATCATCGTGGGGTCGCTGCGTTCGATCGAAAGCACGGCGTGACGCCCGTCGGCTACTCCGACCTGCGGGTGCAGTCCGTGTCAGGCGCGAGATCCGCTGTGCCCAGGACCATCAGCGACATGTTGTGGCAAGCCACTCCTCGGCGGTATCCAAAGGTCGCTTCGAGCTGCCCGGAGCGGTGAACAGGTCAGGATTGATCGGTCCGTCGTAGCGGGTGCCGGTCCGGTCGACGTACCAGCTCGTGCTCAGAACGAGGACCGCACCGTCGCTGAGGTCGTGTGTAACATTCCCGGTTGTCAGGCCTGCCGTTGGTGTTCCGACACGGACGGTCCGCGACTGCTGCGCGAAGGCAGTGACGACGACCTCGGCCGCGCTTGCAGTGTTACCGGAGGTCAGGATCGCCACGGGCTGATCGACCTGGAAATTCGCGACGCCGGCAACGATGTCATCCGAGCCCGGGTCGACGTTGCCGTTGGTCACGCTGACCCAGCTGGTCGCGTTGTCGCGGTCGCGGAATCCCATGACGTCGCCGTCGCTCATCAGTGGCGCAACAGCGGACATCATCGGCCACGTGTTGCCCCCGGAGTTGTCGCGAAGGTCGACGATCCATCCGCAAGTGGTCTGTGCGGTCGCCGCCCGTAACGCGGTGATGCCGGCATTCTGGTACTCCTCGATGGCATTCGGTTCCTGCCCGTAAAAGGACGGCAGTACAACCACCGAGATCCCGTTCGAGGTCGACACGGTCGGCGTAGGAAACGAGGCCCCATCTTGGTAGGGAGCCTCCAGATTCGCTGCTTGCTCCGGGCTGAGAAGGAAAGAGTGACGACCCCCGGCGACGGATGCCAGTGCGCTCAGCCCGCCGTATGTCTGCTCCTTCGACGTCATCTTCTCCAGATCGGGGACCCGTTGTGCGACGGCAGTCTGCCAGGCGGTGGTCTCGCCGTTGATGCCTTCATTCATCAGATCGACCGCAGCGTCGACGTAGTCGCGCACTGATCCGCCGTCGGGCGCGGACTGACATCCGGTGACGCACGCCAGAGCGCCCACCGAAAGCAGGACACCTGCAACACGGCGGCCGGTGGCGCTGAGAGGGTCCGTCACACTTGTCACCGTTCCTCGCCGCCGTTCACGGCTCATCGGGCATGCCCGCATTCTGACTGCCAAACGAGCCCGGTCGCAATCGCCTGCCGCGATTCTTAGAGAGTGGGCCATTGCCGATAATGCACATTATGTCAGCTCGGGCCGATTCGCACGGCTCTGGAGTGGGCTTAGCCCGTCCCCTGCGTGGCATGCTCGCGAGGGTGGTGAAGATCGTGCGCGTATCGGAGGCGCAGTGGCTGGTGTGGAAGCGCCTTCGACTTCGTGCGCTCGCGGATGCTCCATCGGCGTTCGGGTCCACGTACGAGCAGTGGAAGGACGCACCGGAGTCGCGGTGGCGGCAACGCCTCGCTGGAGATTCTTTCGACCTGGTCGCTGAGGTCGACGGGCTCCCGTGCGCGATGGCGAGCGGTGTTCCCGGTGACCGGGCAGGCACGGTTGAGCTGGTTTCGATGTGGGTGGATCCGGACGTCCGCGGCAGCGGTATCGCAGATGAGCTCATCGAATCCGTCGCGCAGTGGGCCGCGAAGCGCGTGGACGAGCTGTGGCTCGCGGTGACTCCGGCCAACGATCGGGCGATCGCGTGCTACCGGCGGAACGGCTTCCGACCCGTCGATGAGGAGGGCGACCCGCTTCCGGATGGGTCAGGACACGAGATCCTGATGATGAGGCGCCTCCGACAGGGCTCCGGCATCGATGGCTCGGACCTGGGCGGCTAGCGGCAGGTGATGGTGATGCCGTTGACCACGTGCTGGCCCGGGCCCAGCTGCGAACACGTGGCCACGAGCTCGCCCAGTCCCCCCATCACCGCGCCGACGATCACGACGAGCAGGACGATCTCGAGGATCAGCACGATCACGCCGATGATGATGGCCACGATCGCCGGTGTGTTCTTGTATCCGGCCCTCCTGCTCTGTACGAGCGCGACGATGCCGAGGATGGTTCCGATGACGCCGAAGAGGATCGCGACGACGACCGCCACGATCCCGAGGGTCTTCCCCGGATAGGGCGCCGGCGGCACTCCTGGCGTTGAGACGGGCGATGGCGGCGGCGGCGGTGCGTAAGCGGGCGGCACGTTCTCCGGACCGGGTGTGTTGCTCATTGCGCACTCCTCATCGGGTGATCGACCTATCGATGCTGAACGATGTTGACCACGTTGCCGTCCGGCGCTCGCACGAAGAAGCGCCGCACTCCCCAGGGCTCGGTCGTGAGCGGATGCACGATCTCATAGCCGGACTGCTGCGCCTCGGCGTAGGCGGCATCCACATCATCGGTGTGCACGGAGATCACCGAGTCCTCGGCGGCCGTCGCATCCCCTGAAACCAGCTGCAGGCTCGCGCCGCTGTCCGATGCCGTGAATCGAGCCACCCACCCGAGACTGAACTCCTCGACATCGAGGCCCAGAAAGTCGGAGTAGAAGCCCCGGGTGCTATCGATGTCGGGCACCGCGAGATTCGGCGTGACGCGCAGGGCGCGCATTCGACCGGAACTCTCAGAGGGTGTCGTCGGTCGAGCTGGTCGACTGCCGGGTGATCCGCTCGCCGCTGGCCGGATCGACACCGGACCTCGTCGTCGAGACCGACGAACGGCGCCGTGCGAGCAGCACGATGCCGATCACGAAGATCAACGCGCCCGCCCCCATCAGGATGTAGCCGATCAGGTGCAGATCGACCCATTGGACCTGGATGTTGACGGCGAACGCGAGGATCGCACCGATTACGAAGAGGGCGATTCCGCCACCGATACTCATGACAGCGATCCTCCCACGATCCGCCGGAGTCCGCCGCCCCTCACGCCCGCGGCATCGCCTCCACCAGGTCGACCATGTCGTCGATGAACGCGTTATAGCCGGCGATCGTGGCATCCACCTGCTCCTGCGAGAAGTCGCCGCGATCCTGACGGATCGTCAGAAGCGTGCGCCCCTCGACCTCCTCGAGATCGAACAGCACCGGGATGCCGGCGTACTCCTGCGGATTGTCGGTCAGCGTCATCGCCAGATGCGATGGCGGATCGACCTCCAGGTACTCCCCCGCCCATTGGATGCGGTTCCCGTCGGGCAGCACCATGATGGCAGTCATCCGGCCGCCCACGCGCACGTCCATCTCGAGCGACTCGCTCGGCACCGCTACGGCCGCGGTGCCGAACCACACCGCGAAATGCTCCGGGTTGGTCAGCACATCGAAGACGAGCTCTCGGGGTGCGTCCAGGGTGCGCGTGATCGTAAAGTACTCAGTCATTCGGGGTCTCCTCATCATTGGGATCGAGCTGTCGTAGAACGTTCAGGTACTCGCTGATCGCGTCGGCATTGCCGGACCAGAAGGCCGCATAGTCGCCGATCCATCGGGACGCCTGGACCAACGGGCGCGCGTTGAGTCGAGCCGGGCGATACTGCCCGTGCTTGCTGCGCCCGACGAGACCCGCCGCCTCGAGCACTCTCAGGTGCTTCGACACCGCAGCGAAGGTCATGTCGAAAGGCGCGGCCAACTCCCCCACCGTGGCGTCTCCCGCCGACAGGTGGGCGAGGATGGCCCGTCTGGTCGGGTCTGCCAACGCGCCGAAGGTCCGGCTGAGATCGTCCATGGCTCCCTCTATTATACCGATCAGTATAATACTGATCGGTATAACGGTGTCAAGCGTCGAAGCCGGTCAGTACGGTGAGGCCATGCCGCGAACGATCTTCTACACCGCCACGACACTGAACGGGTATCTGGCGGACGAGCACGATTCGCTGGACTGGCTCTTCGCCGTGCCGGGCGGCGAGCCTGGCGGGGACGCCGTCGGCGGCTTCGCAGCCTTCCTCGCCGATATCGGCGTGGTGGTGCAGGGTTCCACGACCTACGAGTGGGTCCTCGAGCACGAAGATCTCCGTGCCCATCCCGAGAAGTGGTCGGGGATGTGGGGCGGTCGCCCTACCTGGGTCTTCACCACCCGCTCGCTGGTTGGTCTCGAGGGAGCCGACATCCGCTTCGCAGCCGGTGCAGTCACGGATTCCTGGCCGGACATCGAGGAGGCGGCGGGCGACCGGGATGTCTGGCTGGTCGGCGGCGGCGACCTGGTCGGACAGTTCGCGGATGCCGGTCTCCTCGATGAGGTGCGCGTCTCGATCGCACCGGCGACCGTGGCGCGAGGCAAGCCGCTGCTCCCCCGCACACTCGGGTCTGATCGCCTGCACCTGGAATCCGTTCGCCAGAACGGCCAGTTCGCCGACCTCGTCTACACCGTCAGGTCGGG
>CAXTES010000007.1:19169-39768 GCA_964243215.1 uncultured Microbacterium sp.
CGCCCTCAGACGGGTGAAGGCGCCACCTGCACCCAGTCGGGATACTTGGCCTCCCGGCCGTCACCGGACGAGGTGCCGGTCAGCCGACGGCGAACCCACGGACCGAGGTGCTCCCGATAGTACGCACCGCGGCCGAGGGACGCGGCATCCTCGATCGCGGGCAGCGACCACCACCCCGCGGGCGGTTCGATGCCTAGCGCAGTCAGCACGCGGGCGGCGACACGGTGGTGCCCGCGCGCGTTCATGTGCAGCCGGTCCTCGGACCAGTACGACGGTGTGGACAGTTCGCGGTCGGGCCAGTTGAACGCCCGGATCACGTCCGGTCGGTCGGCGAAGCGCTGCACGACAGCCGCCGAGAGCAGGTCACCGCGACGCTGGATGACGCGGCTGAGCGGCAGCTGCGGTGACGGATTGGCCCCCGACAGCAGCAGGAGTTGCACGCCCTCCTCGTCGCATCGCTGCAGTACGCGCGTGAAAGCGTCGGCGACGTGCGACAGCGACGTGCGAGGGCGCAGCATGTCATTGCCGCCGCCATTGAACGAAAGGTGCGTCGGCCGCAGCGCCAGCGCCGGTTCCAGCTGAGCGTCGACGATCGGCCAAGCCAGCTTGCCCCGGATCGCGAGGTTCGCGTACTCGACGGTGCCGTCAGTGGCATCCGCCCAGCCCTGCGCGACCAGGTCCGCCCAGCCGCGCACGTGTCCGTCGGGCAATTCGTCGCCCACGCCCTCGGTGAACGAGTCGCCGATCGCGACGTAGCGGATGGATGCCACGTTCTCAGCGTAGACGCGGGTCAGGGGACGTCGAGAACGCGATCCTCGTGGCGATCCTGCTGGTCTTCCTGCTCCGCGAGCAGATCCTGCACCCGCGGCGCGACGCTCGTGCCGAACAGCTCGATCGATCGCATCAGCTTCGGATGCGACAGCGTGCCGGTCGAGAACTTCATGTCGAAGCGATCGACGGCGAGGGTGCGAACGGTGGTCGCGATCTTGCGGGCGACGGTCTCCGCCGATCCGACGTACAGGGCGCCCCCCGGGCCGACGTCGTGCTGGAACCGCATCCGGCTGTAGGGCGGCCAGCCGCGTTCGCGCCCGATCGTGTTGTTCATCGCCTCGAATCCGGGGTAGGCCTCATCCCACGCCTGCTGATCGGTGTCTGCGATATGGCCGGGCGAATGCAGCCCGACCGGTAGCCGGTCCCGGCCGAACGCATCGAGCGAGCGGTGGTAGAGATCCACGAACGGGCGGAACCGGTCAGCCGGGCCGCCGATGATGGCGAGCATGAGCCCGTAGCCGTAGCGAGCCGCCCGGACGACGGACTCGGGCGTCCCGCCCACCCCGACCCACGCCTTCAGGCCGTTCGCGGTCTTCGGGTAGACGTCCGCGTCCGAGAGCGGCGGACGGACGGTGCCCTCCCACGTCACCGGTCGTTCGTCGAGCAGCCGGCTGAACAGGTCGAGCTTCTCCTCGAAGAGCACCTCGTAGTCGCGCAGGTCGTATCCGAAGAGGGGGAACGATTCGATGAATGAGCCCCGCCCGAGGATGACCTCGGCGCGGCCCCCCGACACCGCGTCGAGCGTCGCGAAGCGCTCGTAGACGCGCACCGGGTCGTCGCTGGACAGAACGGTGACGGCGGTGCCGAGATGGATGCCGCGTGTTCGGGCGGCGGCGGCGGCGAGCACGATCTCCGGACTGGAGATCGCGAACTCGGGGCGGTGGTGCTCCCCCACGCCGAAGAACGACAGGCCCACCTCGTCGGCGAGCACCGCCTGCTCGACGACGTTCCGGATGGTCTGGGCCCCGGTGACCCGCTCACCGTCATCGTCGAGTGTGACGTCACCGAAGGTGTCGAGTCCCAGTGCCACCGTGCGTCCTGCGTCGGTCATCCGTCGGTCCTTCCTATGCATCTGCATGCAACGCCGCCTGCGAGGCCATCATTCCACCGGCCTGCCCGCTCCGCCTACAGTGGGCGCGTGGCTCTGTTCGCCGATCGAACCGATGCCGGGCGCGTGCTGGCGGAGGCGCTCGAGCCGTGGCGATCCTCGGATGCCGTCGTGTTCGGTATCCCGCGAGGCGGCGTCGTGGTCGCCGCCTCCTGCGCTGCCGTCCTCGGACTGCCGGTGCGCGCGCTCGTGGTGCGCAAGCTCGGCGCGCCGGCGCGCGAGGAGTTCGCCGTCGGCGCGATCGCCGACGGCGTTCGGGTGGTCAATGACGACGCCGTACGTGTCACCGGTGTGACGGCCGAGGAGCTGGCCGACACCGAAGACGTCGAGCGGATCGAGCTGAACCGGCGCACGAGGCTGTTCGCGGCATCAGACCTCGACATCAAAGCGCGGTGCGCAATCGTCGTCGACGACGGGGTCGCGACCGGCGCCACCGCCACCGCGGCGTGCCGAGCGCTTCGACACCGTCGGCCGGCCCGTATCGTGCTGGCCGTGCCGGTCGCGCCGGCGTCGTGGCATCCGGCATCGGACGCCGTCGACCAATACGTGTGCCCGAACCGGATGCGGGACTTCTGGGCGGTCGGACAGTTCTACCGCGACTTCGCGCAGACCGATGACGACGAGGTGTTGCGCCTGCTCGCCGGCGGTCCCGGAACCTGATGGGACGGCTCAGAGACGCGCGATGGCGTCTCTGAGGGTGTCCAGCCCGACACCGCCGATGTCGAGCGCCTTCTTGTGGAATTGCTTGATGTCGAACGCGTCGCCCTTGCGTTCGGCGTAGTCATCGCGCATCTGCTCCCACAGCCGCTGGCCCACCTTGTAGGAGGGGGCCTGGCCGGGCCAGCCGAGGTAGCGGTTGACCTCGAACTGGATGAACGCATCCGACATGTTCACGTTGCGTCGCATGAATGCCAGCGCGTAATCCGCGTCCCATACCCCGTCGCCGTCCGGTCGCGGCTTCTCGAGGTGGACGCCGATGTCGAGCACGACGCGGGCCGCGCGCATCCGCTGACCGTCCAGCATGCCGAGCCGGTCCGCCGGGTCTTCGAGGTACCCCAGCTGCGCCATCAGCCGCTCGGCGTACAGCGCCCAGCCTTCGGCGTGTCCCGAAGTGCCCGCCAGCAGGCGGCGCCACGAGTTCAGTTCCGCGCGGTTGTAGACGGCCTGCGCGATCTGCAGGTGGTGCCCCGGAACCCCCTCGTGGTACACGGTCGTCTTCTCGCGCCAGGTGTCGAAGGTGTCGACGCCCTCGGGTACGGACCACCACATGCGGCCCGGCCGCGAGAAGTCATCGGTCGGACCGGTGTAGTAGATGCCGCCCTCGTTGGTGGGCGCGATCATGCACTCGAGGCGCCGGATCGGCTCGGGGATGTCGAAGTGGGTCCGGCCGAGCTCGGTGATCGCGCGGTCGCTGGTCTCCTGCATCCACGCCTGCAGAGCGTCGGTACCCTTCAGGCGGCGGGA
Organism: uncultured Microbacterium sp.; assembly: GCA_964243215.1. Classification (GTDB taxonomy): domain Bacteria; phylum Actinomycetota; class Actinomycetes; order Actinomycetales; family Microbacteriaceae; genus Microbacterium. Next base: position 22,573 of record CAXTES010000007.1, read on the forward strand.
TCCATCATCCTCGAGGAACGCGACCGCCTCTTCGACGCTCGCGCCGGGCTTGATCTGCTTCGCGATCTCCTCCTGCTCGGCGACCATCCGAGCGAGCTCTTCGACCCCCCACTCGTACGTCTCGTCGAGGTCGATCGTGGCGCCGAGGAAGCGGCGCGAAGCCAGCGCGTACAGCTCGCGTCCCACGGCGTCCTTCTCGACCGCCGCGGGCGCGAGCTCGTCGTGGAGGAAGGCGGCCAGCTCGTCGTATGCGACGCGCGCCGCGTTCGCGCGGTTCGACAGATCCCGCGCGAGCGATGCGGGCAGCTGCCCCTCGTCGGGGCCGGCCTCGCTGGCGAACGTAGCGAAGAATCCGTTGTCGGACGTGTGCCGGGCGATCTGGACGACGACCTCGGTGACCTGGCGCCGCGCGGGGACGACGTGCTGCGCGATTCCTTCGCGAAGCGTCTCGATGTACCCGTCGACGGCGCCGGGTACCGCGCCCAGTCGTGTCGCGATCACGGCCCAGTCGTCCGCGGTCGCTGTCGGCATGAGGTCGAACGTCTCGCGGATCTCCTGGGCGGGCGACGCGATCACGTTCAGGTCGCGCAGGTGCGCCTTGGCTTCGAACAGGTCCAGCTCGAGCCGCAGCTCGCGGGTCAGGTCGGTCTGGGTGACGTCGTCGATGTCGTCGACGGGCTTCTCGGCCTCGAGGGCGGCGAGGGTACGACGCGCCTCCGCGGCGGCGCGTTCATGGCCGGCGGGTGAGAAGTCGTCGAGCCGGCCGTTGTATTCGAAGCGGCCGATATAGGTCGCCACGGTGGGATACAGCTCGGCGACGGTGTCCACCCACGCGTCCGCGATCGTGTCGATCGGCGTGGGGGTTCGAGTGTCATCAGTCATGGGCTCGAGCCTAGGGATGCGGCGCGGTCCCGGCCACTCGACGGCTCAGTGTCCCGCCTCGTTCCAGTCCGCTCCTCGCCCGATCTGGACATCGAGGGGAACGGACAAGTCCGCAGCGTCGCCCATTCGCTCGCGGACGATGCGCTCGGTGGCATCCCATTCGCCCGGCGCCACCTCCACGACCAGCTCGTCGTGGATCTGCAACAGCACCCGCGAACGCAGGTCGTGCTGGATCAGCTCGTCGTGGATCCGGAACAGCGCGACCTTCATGATGTCGGCGGCGCTGCCCTGGATGGGGGCGTTCAGCGCGGCGCGCTCGGAGTTCTCCCGCAGCACCCGGTTCGGGCTGGTCAGATCCGGGAACGGGCGGCGGCGGCCGAAGATCGTCTCGGTGTACCCGTCGATGCGGGCCTGCTCGACGGACGAGCGCAGGTAGTCGCGCACCGCCCCGAAGCGCGCGAAGTACTCCATCATGAGCTGCTTGGCCTCGGTCTGCTCGATGCGCAGCTGCTTGGACAACCCGAAGGCGCTGAGCCCGTAGACGAGCCCGTACGACATCGCTTTGACCTTCGTGCGCATGAACGGGGTGACGTCGGAGGGATCGACGCCGAACACGCGCGAGCCGACGAACCGGTGGGTGTCCTCGCCGGAGTTGAACGCCTCGATCAGCCCCGGGTCGGCGGACAGGTGCGCCATGATGCGCATCTCGATCTGCGAGTAGTCGGCGGTCAGCAACGCCTCGTAGCCGTCGCCGACCTCGAACGCCGACCGGATGCGGCGGCTCTCCTCGGTGCGGATCGGAATGTTCTGCAGATTGGGATCCGTGCTCGACAGGCGCCCGGTCTGGCTGCCGGTCTGCACGTACGTGGTGCGGACACGGCCGTCGGTGGCGATGGCCGTGTCGAGCGATTCGATGATCTGACGCAGCTTCGTCGCCTCCCGGTGCTGCAGCAGCAGGTCCAGGAACGGATGCGGGTTGGTCTCCTGCAGATCCACCAGGACCGCCGCATCCGTCGAGTACCCCGACTTGGTCTTGCGGGTCTTCGGCAGCTGCAGCTCCTCGAACAGCACCTCCTGCAGCTGCTTGGGCGAGCCGAGGTTGACCTCGCGTCCGATTGCGGTGAACGCCTCGTCGGCGATGCCGTCCGCGCGCTGGCCGAGCTCGTCGGACAGTCCGCCGAGCTTTTCGTGCGAGACGGTGACACCGGCCAGCTCCATGTCGGCGAGGGTCAGCAGCGTCGGCAGCTCGATGTCGGAGAGCACGGATGCCACGCTCGCGGGCAACTCGACGCGAAGGGCGTCCGCGACGCGCAGCGTGTACCACGACAGCTGGCCCGGCGTGGCCCCCTCGGTCTCGGGCACGAGCTGACTCGGATCGGACTCGGGCAGCTGCTCGCCGAGATAGCGGTCCACCAGATCCGCCAGCGACCTGTCGGGGAAACTGGGGCGCAGCAGCCAGCCGGCCAGGAACGTGTCGAAGGCGAGTCCGCCCAGGGCGATCCCTTCGCGGCGCAGCGCCTTGACCTGCGGCTTCGCGTCGCTGAAGATCTTCGGCCCGCCGCCGGCCAGCCACGGCGTCAGCGCCGCGGCGACCTCATCCGACCACGTCGCCTCAACCGCGGCATCCCTCGTGGCCAGTCCCACCCGCTGCGGATAGCCGGAGTGCCGCATCACCGTGACGCCCACTTCGCCCTGGGCGTCCGCCACCCACCGCGTGATCGCCTCGGCATCCAGCTCCACCGCGGTCGGCGCGGCCGCCGCGGGTCCGGCGGACTGCGCCGCCATCGCGGTGTCGACGCCCGCCGCCTCGAAGACCCGAGGCAGCAGCGTGCGGAACTCCAGCCGCGCGAACACCTCTCGCACCGCCTGCGCATCGATCGGCTGAACTGCGAGGTCGGCCGGGCCGACGGGCAGGTCGAGATCGCGCACCAGGCGGTTCAGCGATCGGTTGCGGCGGACGTCCTCGACGTGATCGCGGAGGTTGGCGCCGACGACACCGGTGACCTTGTCGGCGTTGTCGAGAAGACCCTCGAGGGAGCCGAACTGGGTGAGCCACTTGACCGCGGTCTTCTCCCCCACCTTCGGCACTCCAGGCAGGTTGTCGCTGGTCTCCCCCACGAGGGCGGCGATGTCGGGGTACTGCTCCGGCGGCACGCCGTACCGTTCGAAGACGGTCGTGGGGTCGTAGCGCCTCAGCTGCGACACGCCCTGCACGTTCGGGTACAGGAGGGTGACGTCGCCGTCGACGAGCTGGATCGTGTCGCGGTCGCCGGAGCAGACCAGCACGTCGAAGCCCTCGGCGGCGCCCTCGGTGGCCAGAGTGGCGAGGATGTCGTCGGCTTCGACATCCTCTTTCTGCAGGATGGGGATGCTCATGGCCCGGAGGCATTCCTGCAGCAGCGGCATCTGCCCCTGGAACTCCCGCGGGGTTTCGGAGCGATTCGCCTTGTACTCCGGATAAGCCCGCGAGCGGAACGACTCGCGCGAGGTGTCGAACGCGACGACCATATGGGTGGGCCGTTCGGCTTTGATGAGGTTGATCAGCATCGCGAGGAACCCGTAAATGCCGTTGGTGTGCTGACCGTCTTTGGTCGTGAAGTTCTCCACGGGCAGCGCGTAGAAGGCCCGGAACGCCAACGAATGGCCGTCGACGACCAGAAGGATAGGCTTTGCGGAGTCCGTCACCCTGCAAGCCTAGTCAGGGCCGACGACGTCGATTCGGGTCCCGGCGCGGGGGTGGACGATGGCACAAGAGGCGTCTGAGAGCGCCGACGCGATGGGGTGGGCGCGGCGTCGAGGACTGGGTCCGCTCGCCGACAAGATGGGCTTCGAGTGGGTCGAGTTCACGCGTGACCGCTGCGTGGCGACCATGCCGGTCGAGGGGAACACCCAACCGGTCGGACTCATGCACGGCGGCGCATACGTCGTGCTGGGCGAGTCGCTGGGATCGATGGCGGCCAACCTGCACGCCGGTCCCGGGCGCCTCGCTGTCGGCGTCGACATCAACGCCACGCACACGCGCTCGGCACGGTCCGGCATCGTGACCGGGGTGTGCACGCCCATCCATCTCGGACGCAGCATGACCGTCCACGAGATCGTCGTGACCGACGATCAGGGGCGGCGCTGCTCGACCATCCGCATCACGAACCTCATCCAGGACGCGCCCGGGAACTGAGGAGACTACGCCCGCTTCGGCGCGAGCTGCTCGATGATCGCCTTGGCCACGTCCTGCATCGTGAGGCGGCGGTCCATGGATGCCTTCTGGATCCAGCGGAACGCCTCGGGCTCGGACAGCCCCATCTTCTCGTTCAGAAGGCCCTTGGCGCGGTCGACGAGCTTTCGGGTCTCGAACCTCTCGACCATGTCTGCGACCTCGGCCTCGAGCGTGATGATCTGCTCGTAGCGAGCCAGGGCGATCTCGATGGCCGGCAGCAGGTCGTTCGGCGTGAACGGCTTGACGACGTACGCGAGTGCGCCGGCCTCGCTGGCGCGCTCCACGAGTTCCTTCTGGCTGAAGGCGGTCAGCAGCACGACCGGCGCGATGTGGTTCTTGCTGAGCTTCTCGGCGGCCGAGATGCCGTCCAGTTGCGGCATCTTGACGTCCATGATCACGAGGTCGGGCCGAAGCTCGGTCGCCAGCTGCACGGCGGTCTCGCCGTCGCCTGCTTCACCGACCACGTCGAAGCCGTTGTCGCGCAGGATTTCGACGATGTCGAGGCGGATGAGCGACTCATCCTCGGCTACCACGACCCTGCGCACGGCCGCGGATCCGGTGGCCTTCTCTTGATCAGTCACGATTGAATCCTAGGGTATGGTCGTTCGCGAACGTGCGGGCCGGTGTGGCGGAACGGCAGACGCGGGGCACTCAAAATGCTCTGTCCGAAAGGGCGTGTGGGTTCGAATCCCACCACCGGCACGAACCGTTCTCAGGCGTGACGGCCGACCTGCGAGACGCCTCCCGCGGCGGTGCGCGCGAGTACGCGTCGGGCGTTGACGTCGTTGAGCGCGACCAGCGCGGCGAGCACGACGAGCATCGCCGTGACGACCCCCTCCGCGTTCACCACCAGCGCCGCGGGCACGATCAGCCAGGGCAGCAGGATGCCTGCTGGCCCCCATACCGCGATGTCGCGCCACGCCGCGCCGTAGCGCAGCGACTCCGCGACGCTCGCGAGGAAGAACAGGCTGACGCCACCGGCCAGGCACACCGCGGCCGACATCGGTAGCGGATGACCCGCGTCCGCGACTGCCGTCCCGATCCCCGCCGCGAACAGCACGACCCCGGCGATCAGCAGGTAGGGCAGGTACATCACCGCGTCGCGAAGGCCCTCGAGGCTGCCGCGACGCTGCAGCCCGCGTAGGCCCCGCTCGACGGCCGCGGTGGCGTAGCCGAAATAGATCCACGCCAGCATCGCCACCGCGAGGAAGCCGACCCCTCCGGCGAGCCAGGCGAACGGCGTCCAGTGCTCGTCGAACTCGGTGATGATCGACAGGATCGACTCGCCGAAGACGATGACCACGAGGAGTCCGACCCGCTCGATGATGTGCTCGAGGTCGAGGTTCGAGCGCAACCATTCGGATCGCCGTCCGATATTGCTCAGCAGCGCGATCTCGAGGCCGACCGCGGCCGCCCACAGCAGCACCTGCCACGGCGCACCGACCGGGATCGACAGCAGCCACAGCCCCACGGGCACGAGGTTGTACACGATCGGCCGCCACCACGACACGCCGGTGAGACGGCGCTTGAGAAACCACGGCAGCATCCACACGAGACGGATCACAGCGTTGCCGATCGCGAAGGCCGCGGCTCGGTCGGTCAGCGCCTCGGGCACCGCGGCGGCCATGATCCCGATGCCCGCCATGGCGATCGTCACCGCGATCCAGATCCCCGGCGTGATGCGCGCGCCGAAGAGGTTCATCGTGACGCTGGCATTCACCCACGCCCACCACACCGCCGCGAGTAGCAGGAAGAATGCACCGGTCGTGGGCCAGTCGGGCTCGCCGTGCATCGTGTGGGCGATCTGGCCGATGCACGCGACCATCACCAGGTCGAAGAACAGCTCGAGCCAGCTGACGCGCCGGCCGCCGCGCGCCTCGACCACCTCGCCGCTCACGCGTCCGCTCGCGCTAGCTCACCGGCTGGCTGCGTAGACCGGTGCCCGGCCGTGGACCGCATCGCCGACCCGGTGAACGCGAATGTCGTTGGTCGACCCGACGATGCCCGGCGGCGACCCGGAGATGACGACCACCCTGTCACCGACGGCGGCGAGCTCATTGGACATCAGATGGTCGTCCACCTGGATGAACATGCGGTCGGTGTGCACGACCCGCTCCACGAGGATGGAGTGCACCCCCCACGTCAGTGCCATGCGCCGTCGGATCGCGGGTTCGGGCGTGAACGCGATCATCGGGATCTTCGGGCGCAGCCGCGACATCCGCCGCGCCGAGTCGCCGGACTCGGTGAAGATGCAGACGTATTTGGCATCCACGAAGTCGGCGACCTCGTTCGCGGCCAGCGTGATGATGCCGCCCTGCGTGCGCGGACGGTTGGTGAGCGGGTGGATGCGATCGAGCCCGTGGTCCTCGGTCGACTCGATGATCCGCGCCATCGTGTCCACCACGACCGCGGGGTACTCCCCCACGCTCGTCTCGCCCGACAGCATGACGGCATCCGCGCCGTCCAGGACGGCGTTCGCGACATCGCTGACCTCGGCGCGCGTGGGCACCGGGTTGTTGATCATCGACTCGAGCATCTGCGTCGCGACGATCACGGGCTTCGCCATGCGCCGGCACAGCTCCACCGCCTGCTTCTGCACGATCGGCACCGCCTCCAGCGGCAGCTCGACACCCAGGTCGCCGCGGGCGACCATGATGCCGTCGAACGCGTCGATGATCTCCTCGAGGTTGTCCACCGCCTGCGGCTTCTCGATCTTCGCGATGACGGGGATGCGACGGCCCTCTTCCGCCATGATCACGTGGACGCGCTCGACATCCTGCGCGCTGCGGACGAACGACAGCGCCACCAGATCGGCGCCGACCTTGAGGCCCCAGCGGAGGTCCGCCTCATCCTTCTCGCTGAGGGCGGGGACGTTCACCGCCACCCCGGGCAGGTTGATGCCCTTGTTGTTGGACACCGGACCCCCGACGATCACCTCCGTCGTCACGACGGTGCCATCGGTCTCGAGCACCTTCACGCGCACTTTGCCGTCGTCGATGAGCAGGAAGTCGCCGGGCTTCACGTCCTGCGGTAGGCCCTTGAAGGTGGTGGAGACGATCTGTTTCGTGCCGGGGATGTCCTCGACGGTGATCTTGAAGATGTCGCCGACGGCGAGCTGGTGCGGCCCATCGGCGAAGCGCCCGAGCCGGATCTTCGGCCCCTGCAGGTCGACGAGCACCGCGACGGGCCGCTCGGCGTCGTCCGATGCCCGCCGGACGTTCGCGAAGCTCGCCTCGTGCACGGAGTAGTCGCCGTGGCTGAGGTTCAGACGGGCCACGTCGACGCCGGCATCGATGATCGCGCGGATCGTCTCGTAGCTGGATGTCGCGGGGCCGAGCGTGGCGACGATCTTCGCGCGTCTCATTCGGTGGGTGCTCCGGGGTTTCGGGTGGTGGTGCGGCGGGAGCCTGAGTCAGCCTACGCGGGCTGCAGACCGATGGCGATGTCGGTCGGTGACACCGGTGCCGGCAGGGCGGTCTCGCCCATCAGGAATCGATCCACATGCGACGCGACCGCCCGGCCTTCGGCGATCGCCCACACGATCAGCGACTGACCGCGTCCCGCGTCACCGGCCACGAACACGCCGGGCGCGGTCGTCTGGTAGTCCACCTGCCGTTCGACATTGCCACGGCTGGTGAACCCGGCGCCGAGCTGGCCTTCGAGACCCTGGCGTTCCGGGCCGGAGAACCCCATCGCGATCAGCACGAGATCCGCGGGGATGTCGCGCTCGGTGCCGCTCATGGGCACCCGCTTGCCGCCGACGAACTCCGTCTGGGCGACCCGCAGCGCCTGGACTTCGCCCGCGTCGTTGCCCAGGAAGGCGACGGTCGACGACAGGTAGGAGCGCTCGCCGCCCTCCTCGTGCGCCGAGGCGATCTCGAAGAGGGTGGGGTTCGTCGGCCACGGCTGATGCTCGGGCCGCTCCTCCGGGGGCTTGCGCCCGATCGCGAGGTTCGTGACGCTCAGCGCGCCCTGACGGTGAGCGGTGCCGATGCAGTCCGCGCCGGTGTCGCCGCCCCCGATGACGATGACGTGCTTGCCCTCGGCGGAGATCTGATTCGGTACCTGGTCGCCCGCGCCGGCCCGGTTGGACTCGACGAGGTACTCCATGGCGTAGTGGACGCCGGCGAGGTCGCGGCCGGGGATCGGCAGGTCGCGCGGGACGAGTGCCCCCGTCGCCACGACGACCGCGTCGTAGCGCGCGCGCAGGTCGTCCCAGGTGATGTCGACGCCGATGTCCACGCCGGCGCGGAACCGCGTGCCCTCGTCCTGCATCTGACGCAGCCGGGATTCGAGGTGGCGCTTCTCCATCTTGAAGTCCGGGATGCCGTAGCGCAGGAGTCCGCCGATGCGGTCGTCGCGCTCGAACACCGCGACGGTGTGGCCGGCGCGGGTCAACTGCTGCGCCGCGGCGAGCCCCGCCGGCCCCGATCCGACGATCGCGACGGTCTTCCCGGTCAGGCGACCCGGCGGCTCGGGCTCGACCCAGCCGTTCGAGAACGCCTCCTCGATAATGGAGACCTCGATCTGCTTGATCGTGACGGCGGGCTGGTTGATGCCGAGCACGCACGAGCTCTCGCAGGGCGCCGGGCACAGCCGCCCGGTGAACTCCGGGAAGTTGTTCGTGGCGTGCAGCCGCTCGATCGCCGAGCGTCCTTCCCCCCGCCAGGTCAGGTCGTTCCACTCCGGGATGAGGTTGCCGAGCGGGCATCCCTTGTGGCAGAACGGGATGCCGCAGTCCATGCAGCGTCCGGCCTGGCGTCTGAGCACCGCCGTGTCGCCCGGTTCGTAGACCTCTCTCCAGTCGAGGATCCGCACCGGCACCGGCCGCCGGGGCGGCAGCTCGCGCTCGGTGACTTTCAAGAAGCCCTTCGGGTCAGCCACCCGTGACCTCCATGATCCGCGTCCAGACCACGTCGCCGTCGGGGTCGAGGCCCTGTTCGAGCGCCTCCTGCCGGGTCTGCAGCACCGCGGCGTAATCGCGGGGCAGCACCCGCACGAAGTTTCCGAGCTCGTCCTGGAAGTTCGCCAGCAGCCGTGTGGCCAGGACCGAGTCGGTCTCGATCACGTGCTGGCTCAGCAGGTCGCGCAGGATCTCGGCATCCCCCGATCCCAGCTCACCGAGCACGAGCTCGCCGCCGGCGAGCGCCTCGCGGTTGACCTTCGAGACGTCGAGCCGGTAGATGTAGGCGGTTCCGCCCGACATGCCGGCGCCGAGGTTGCGGCCGGTGGAGCCGAGGATGACGGCGAGCCCGCCGGTCATGTACTCCAGTGCGTGATCGCCCACGCCCTCGACCACCGCGGTCGCGCCGGAGTTGCGGACGAAGAAGCGCTCCCCCACCACGCCGGACAGGAACATGGTGCCCTGGGTCGCGCCGTATCCGATCACGTTGCCCGCGATGACGTTCTGCGACGCCTCGAACGTCGCGGTGCGCGGTGGCCGGATGACGATCTGCCCGCCGGACAGGCCCTTGCCGACGTAGTCGTTCGAGTCGCCCTCGAGGCGCAGCGTGATGCCGGCCGGCATGAACGCGCCGAAGGACTGCCCCGCCGAGCCGATGAGGTTCACGACGATCGATCCGGAAGGCAGGCCGTTCTCGCCGTGCGCCGCCGTGACGAAGTGTCCGAGCATGGTGCCGACGGCCCGTGCCGTATTGCGGATCGGCAGGTCGACGTCGATGTGGCCGCCGTGTGCGATGACGTCCCCCGCCCGCTCCAGGAGCGGCACGTCGAAGTGCTCGTCGAGCTGGTGATGCTGCGGACGCATGTTGCGCCGCGGCTCGTCCGGTGCGAACTCGGGACCGTGCAGGATCGGTGCCAGGTCGAGGCCGCTGGTCTTCCAGTGCCGCACCGCGCCGTTGATGTCGAGCAGGTCGGTGCGTCCGATCACCTCGTCGAGGGTCCGGAAGCCCATCTCGGCGAGGTATTCGCGAACCTCCTGCGCGATGAACTCCATGAAGTTGATGACGAACTCGGGCTTGCCCGAGTAGCGGGCGCGCAGCGCGGGGTTCTGCGTCGCCACCCCGACCGGGCAGGTGTCCAGGTGGCACACGCGCATCATCACGCATCCGGACACCACCAGCGGAGCGGTCGCGAAACCGAACTCCTCGGCACCCAGCAGCGCGCCGATGATGACATCCCGACCGGTCTTGAGCTGACCGTCGACCTGCACGACGACGCGATCGCGCATCCCGTTGAGCATCAGCGTCTGCTGCGTCTCGGCCAGGCCGAGCTCCCACGGCGTGCCGGCATGCTTGAGCGAGTTGAGCGGACTGGCACCCGTGCCGCCGTCGTGGCCGGAGATCAGGATGACGTCGGCCAGCGCCTTCGCGGTGCCGGCCGCGACCGCGCCGATGCCCGACTGGCTCACCAGCTTGACATGCACGCGCGCGTTGGGATTGGCCCGCTTCAGGTCGAAGATGAGCTGCTTGAGGTCTTCGATCGAGTAGATGTCGTGGTGCGGCGGCGGCGAGATCAGCCCCACGCCGGCGGTCGCATGCCGCGTCCGTGCCACCCACGGGTACACCTTCGCCGGCGGCAGCTGCCCGCCCTCGCCGGGCTTGGCGCCCTGGGCGAGTTTGATCTGGATGTCGTCGGACTTGGTCAGGTAGAGACTCGTGACGCCGAACCGCCCGGACGCCACCTGCTTGATGGCGCTGCGACGCTCCGGATCCAGCAGCCGGTCGACGTCCTCGCCGCCCTCGCCGGTGTTCGACTTGCCGCCGATCCGGTTCATAGCGATCGCGAGCGTCTCGTGCGCCTCCTGCGAGATCGACCCGTAGCTCATCGCTCCGGTCGAGAACCGCTTCACGATGGACGAGACGGACTCCACCTCGTCGATCGGCACCGCCGGACGCTCGCCGCTGCGCAGGGCGAAGAGCCCGCGAAGGGTGTTGAGCTCCTTCGCCTGGCCGTCGACCAGCGCGGTGTACTCGCGGAAGATGTCGTATCGGCGCGCGCGCGTCGAGTGCTGCAGCCGGAACACCGTGTCGGGGTTGAACAGGTGGGGCGAGCCGTCCCGTCGCCACTGGTACTCGCCGCCGGTCCACAGCCGCTCGTGCGCCCGGGCCGCGGCATCTTCCGGGTAGGCGTACTCGTGACGCGAGGCGTTCTCGGCGGCGATGACGTCGAGGCCGACGCCGCCGAGCTTGGTCTCGGTGCCGGTGAAGTACTTCTCGACGAATTCCTGCGAGAGTCCGACGGCCTCGAACACCTGCGCGCCGGCATACGACGACACCGTCGAGATGCCCATCTTCGACATGATCTTCAACACACCCTTGCCGAGCGCGTAGATCAGGTTCTTGACGGCCTTCGCCGGCGCCACGCCGGTGATGTAGCCGGCACGGACGAGGTACTCGACGGTTTCCATCGCGAGGTAGGGGTTGACCGCGGATGCGCCGTACCCGATGAGCAGCGCGACGTGGTGCACCTCGCGCACGTCGCCTGCCTCCACGACGAGCCCGACTTTCATGCGGGTCTCGTTGCGGATGAGGTGGTGGTGCACCGCGGCGAGCATGAGCAGTGACGGGATCGGGGCGAGGTCCTTATTGGAGTCGCGATCGGACAGCACGACGAACTCAGCGCCGTCCTCGATGGCGTGGTCCACCTCGACGCACATCTGGGCCAGCCGCTTCTGCATCCCCTTGTGTCCGGCCTCCACGCGATACAGCCCGCGGATCGTCACGGAGGTGCGACCGGGAAGCGCGGTGTCGATGTGCTGGATCTTCGCGAGCTCGTCGTTGTCGATCACGGGGAAGTCGAGGGTGACGCTGCGGGTGTGCTCCGGACCCCACGACAGCAGGTTGCGTTCCGGCCCGAGGCCGAGCGAGAGCGAGGTCACCACCTCTTCGCGGATCGAGTCCAGTGGCGGGTTCGTCACCTGCGCGAACTGCTGCGTGAAGTAGTCGAACAGCAGGCGCGGGCGCTCGCTCAGCACCGCGACGGGGGTATCGCTGCCCATCGCGCCGAGTGGTTCGGCGCCGGTCTGACCCATCGGGGTCAGCAGGATCCGCACCTCCTCCTCGGTGTACCCGAAGGTGCGCTGGCGGCGGGTGATCGACGCGATGGGATGAACGATGTGCTCGCGTTCGGGCAGGTCGGCCAGCCGCACCCGGCCGGCATCGAGCCACTCCTGCCACGGCTGCAGGTTCGCCAGGTCGCGCTTGATCTCCTCGTCTTCGATCACGCGTCGCTGCGCGGTGTCGACGAGGAACATCCGCCCGGGGCGCAGCCGGCCGCGGCGCTTGATACGCTCGGGGGCGACATCGAGCACGCCGGTCTCGCTGCCGATCACGACGAGTCCGTCGGTCGTCTCGGTCCAGCGCCCCGGCCGCAGTCCGTTGCGGTCGAGGGTCGCGCCCACCAGTGTGCCGTCGGTGAAGATCAGCGCCGCGGGGCCGTCCCACGGTTCCATCTGCATGCCGTGGTAGTCGTAGAACGCCCGCAGGTCGGGGTCCATGTCGGGCTGGCGCTCGTACGCCTCCGGCACCATCATCATCAGCGCGTGCGGCAGCGAGCGGCCGGTCAGGGTCAGCAGCTCGAGCACCTCGTCGAACGATGCCGAGTCGCTCGCGCCCTCGGTGCAGATCGGCAGCAGCGGACGGATGTCGCCGAGCAGTTCGGATTCGAGCTGCGACTGGCGTGCCCGCATCCAGTTGCGGTTGCCGTTGACGGTGTTGATCTCGCCGTTGTGGGCGAGCATGCGCAGCGGCTGGGCGAGCGGCCACGACGGGAAGGTGTTGGTCGAGTAGCGCGAATGCACCACGGCGAGCTCGGAGGCGAAGCGCTCGTCCTGCAGGTCGGGATAGAACGGTTCGAGCTGGAGCGTCGTGACCATTCCCTTGTAGCCCAGCGTGCGGCTCGACAGCGACACGAAGTAGGCGCCGAGCTTGCGCCGGGCGCGCTTGCGCACCCGATAGATGCGACGGTCCAGCGCGATCCCCGAGAGCGCGGGCCCGTCAGCGGTCGCCGGGCAGGCCAGGAACAGCTGCTCGAAGACCGGGCGGGCAGCGAACGCCAGCTTGCCGAGGTGCTCATCGGCGGTGGGCACGTCGCGCCAGCCGAGCACCTCGACGCCCTCGCTCGCCGCGATCGCCTCGATGCCGTCCTTCAGCGCCGCGCGCTCGTCGTCGTCGCGGGGCAGGAACGCCATCCCCGCGGCGTACTGTCCGACCGGTGGCAGCGGTACTCCGGCCACGGCGCGCAGGAAGGCGTCGGGCATCTGGGTGAGGATGCCGGCTCCGTCGCCGGTGCCCGCATCCGAGCCGATCGCGCCGCGGTGCTCGAGGTTGCGCAGCGCCGTCAGCGCCAGATCGATGATGTCGTGCCCGGGCTCGCCGCGCAGTGTCGCGACCATCGCCAAGCCGCAGGCATCCTTCTCGAAGGCAGGGTTGTACATGCCCTGCTTGCCCGGAACGCCGGAGGGGGTGCTCGAAGCCATCGCTACCGTCCTCACGTGAATGCTCGAGATGGGACGACGTCGGCCCTGATGCGTTACTTCGTGGCGACTGTGCTTGTGGCGGCGCCCTCGGTGATCTCCTCGACGGGCGGCGGGCTCACGTCGACGAAGTCCTGGGTGTCCTGCGATTGTACAGTGCCGGCGCCTTTCCACTCCCGGCCCGGCACGTACGGCGAGGGCTCCCAGCCGAGGTGCCGTCGCCGCTGGATCACCATGATCGCGAGCCCCAGGATCACCCCGAAGATGGCGGCCCAGACGTTGGTGCGCAGGCCGAGGTAGATGTCGCTCGGATCGATCCGGATGGACTCCCACACGATCCGTCCCGCGCTGTACCAGACCAGGTAGAGGCCGAACAGCCGTCCCCACTGCAGCCGGAACCGGCGTCCGGCCCACAGCAGCACGGCCGCGCCGGCGAAATTCCAGATCACCTCGTACAGGAACGTCGGGTGGAACAGCGTGTCGGGGGCGAGGCCGGGGGGGAACGCCGGGTTGCTCGGGTCGATCTTCAAGCCCCACGGCAGGTCGGTGGGCAGGCCGAACAGCTCCTGGTTGAACCAGTTCCCGAACCGGCCCAGCGCCTGCGCGATGATCAAACCTGGCGCCAAAGCGTCGGCGAATGTCCAGAATCGGATGCCGGTCCACCGGCAGCCGAGCCACGCGCCGACCGCGCCGCCGATCAGGGCGCCGTAGATCGCGATGCCGCCCTCCCAGATGAACAGGGCCGAGAGCGGATTCTTACCGGCGCCGAAGTAGAAGTCGAAGTGCGTGAGCACGTGGTAGATGCGCGCGCCGATGATCGCGAGCGGGATCGCGATGAGGCCGATGTCGATGACGACCCACGGTTCGGCGCCGCGCTTGGTGAGCCGGTAGTTGGTCATCAGCACCGCCACGACGATGCCCGCGATGATGCACAGCGCGTAGAAGTGGATCCGCAGCGGGCCCAGGTCGATGTAGCTGACCGGGGGGCTCGGGATGCTGGCGAGCACTCCGGTGACCGCGCTGGAGGAGGCGAACGTCATGGCTGCAAGCTTAAGCGCCGGGCTCCGCGCGCACCGACAGCGCGGTTCCGGCGGCCAGGGCGTGAGCCGTGTCGGCCATCGCGGGGATCCCGCCGTCGCGCAGCGCCCGCACCAGCGCGGTGCCGACGATCGCGCCGTCGGCGTACTCGAGCACACCGGCGACCTGCTCGGCGTTGGAGATGCCGATGCCCACGCACGCGCGCTGGGCGCCGTGCGAGCGAAGCCGGCCGACGAGGCTGCGCGCCGCGGCATCCAATCTGTCCCGCTCGCCCGTGATGCCCATCGTCGAGACGGTGTAGACGAACCCGGTCGAGCTGCGCACGATCGTGTCCAGCCGGGCGTCGGTCGAGGTGGGTGCGGCCAGGAAGACGCGGTCCAAGCCGGTGCGCTCGCTCGCCGCGATCCACTCCCCCGCCGCGTCGGGTGTGATGTCGGGGGTGATGAGCCCGGCGCCGCCGGCGGCGAGCAGGTCGTCGGCGTACCGGTCGACCCCGTACTGGAGCACGGGGTTCCAGTAGGTCATCACGAGCACGGGGACGTCGACGCGGGCGGTGATCTCGCGCACTGCCGTGAAGGTGTCGCGTAGCCGGAACCCGGCCGCCAGGGCGGTCTGCGTCGCCTCCTGGATGATCGCGCCGTCCATCACCGGGTCGCTGTAGGGCGGGCCGAGCTCGAGGATGTCGGCGCCGGACTCGGCCAGGGCGACCGCGGCGTCGATGCTCACGTGCAGGTCGGGGAAGCCGATCGGGAGGTATCCGACGAACGCTCCGCGACCGCTCGCGTGCGCGGCGTCGATCGCCGCGGCCGCCGGCGAGGTCACAGTTCGGTTCCCTCGCCCTTCGCCTCATCGGCGGGGGGTGCGACGGCCACCGGCTCGTCCGCCGCACGGTCGTAGAGGTCGAACCAGCGCGCCGCGGTGTCCATGTCTTTATCGCCGCGCCCCGACAGGCACACCGCGAGCACCGCATCGGGGCCGAGCTCCCGGCCGATGCGCATCGCGCCGGCCAGCGCGTGCGCGGACTCGATGGCCGGGATGATCCCCTCGGTGCGCGACAGCAGGCGCAGCGCATCCATCGCCTCCGCGTCGGTTGCGGGGATGTACTGGGCGCGGCCGATGTCGGCCAGCCACGCGTGCTCGGGGCCGACACCGGGATAGTCCAGCCCGGCCGAGATCGAGTGCGACTCGATCGTCTGACCGTCCTCGTCCTGCAGGACATAGGTGCGTGCGCCGTGCAGCACGCCCGGCCGGCCGCGTTCGACGGATGCCGCGTGCTTGCCGGTGTCGACGCCGTCGCCGGCGGCCTCCACGCCGTAGAGGCGCACCCCGTCGTCGTCAAGGAACGCATCGAACATGCCGATCGCGTTCGAGCCGCCGCCGACGCAGGCCAGGACGGCATCCGGAAGCCGGCCGAGCTCGTCCAGCAGCTGCGCCCGCGCCTCCTCGCCGATGACCTTCTGGAAGTCGCGCACCATCGCGGGGAACGGATGCGGACCGGCCGCCGTGCCGAAGATGTAGTTGGTGGTCTCGACGCTCGCGACCCAGTCGCGGTACGCGTCGTTGATCGCGTCCTTCAGGGTGCGCGAGCCGGTGGTGACCGGGATGACCTCCGCGCCGAGCAGCCGCATCCGAGCGACGTTGAGCGCCTGGCGCTCGGTGTCGACCTCTCCCATGTAGATCGTGCAATCGAACCCGAACAGCGCCGCGGCGGTCGCGGTCGCGACCCCGTGCTGCCCGGCGCCGGTCTCGGCGATGACCCGGTGCTTGCCGAGCCGCTTGGTCAGCAGCGCCTGGCCGAGCACGTTGTTGATCTTGTGCGAGCCGGTGTGGTTGAGGTCCTCGCGTTTGAGGAACACCCGCGCGCCGCCGGCGTGCTCGGCGAAGCGCGGCACCTCGGTGAGCACCGAGGGGCGGCCGGCGTACGAGCGCAGCAGGTGCGTCAGCTCCAGGTGGAACGAGGGGTCGGTCATCGCGGCCTCGTAGACGGCCGTCAGCTCATCGATCGCGGCGATGAGCGATTCGGGCATGTAGCGGCCGCCGTACGTGCCGAAGAACGGCCCCGCCTGCTCGCGTAAGGTCATGTCGACTCGCTCCCCCGGCCGAAGGCATCCGCGGGTGTTTCGTCCAGGAACGACCGCAGTGTCGCCACCGGGTCGCCGGTGACCAGCGCCTCACCGACGAGGACCACGTCGGCTCCGGCGCGGCGGTAGTGCGCGACATCAGCGGGCGTCAGCACCGCCGACTCGGCGACGCTGATCGCGTCGGGCGGGATGAGCCCCGCCAGCCGGCCGAACAGGTCCCGGTCGAGCTCGAACGTCGTCAGGTCGCGGGCGTTGACCCCGATGAGCCGGGCGCCGACGTCGGCGGCGCGCTGCACCTCTTCGGCGGAATGGGTCTCGACGAGTGGGGTCATGCCGAGCTCGAGCGTCAGCGCGTGCAGGCGCCCGAGCACGTCCTGCTCGAGCGCGCCGACGATGAGCAGCACGAGGTCGGCGCCCGCCGCGCGGGCCTCGAGCACCTGGTACTCATCGGCGATGAAGTCCTTGCGCAGCACCGGCAGCGACACCGCAGCGCGCACCGCCTCCAGATCGGCGAGGCTGCCCTTGAAGCGGCGGCCCTCGGTGAG
>CAXTES010000008.1:0-24474 GCA_964243215.1 uncultured Microbacterium sp.
CCCGTCGGTCGCGCCCATTCCGCGGCGTTCGCGAGGATCCGGCGAACGGCCTCGTCGCGGTAGATCGGGTAATTCTGGTCGCCGGGGCTGAAGTAGAAGATCCGCCCCCGTCCGCGGGTGAACGTCACCCCCGAGCGGAACACCTCCCCGCCGCTGAAGTTGCTTACGAAGACGATGTCGTCGGGCCGCGGGATGTCGAAGTACTCGCCGTAGGTCTCGTGTCGTTCCAGCACGATGGGATCGGCGACACCGGCGGTGATCGGGTGTCCGGGCGCGACCGTCCACACCACTTCCCGGTCGCCGTCATTGCGCCACCGCAGCGCGCACGTCGTCCCCATGAGCCGGATGAAGATCTTGGAGAAGTGCGCGGAGTGCAGCACCACGAGCCCCATGCCGGACAGGACATGGGACGCGACGCGCTCGACGACGGCGTCCGAGACGGCGTCGTGCGCTCGGTGTCCCCACCACAACAGCACGTCGGTGTCGCGCAGGCGCTCGTCGGTGAGGCCGTGCTCGGGCTCATCGAGGGTCGCGGTCGACACCGACGCCGCCGGCAGCAGCGCGCGCAGTCCGGCCGCGATCGCGCCGTGGATGCCGTCCGGATAGATCGCGGCGATCTCAGGCTGCTCGCGCTCGTGCACGTTCTCGTTCCATACCGCGATGCGCAGCGTCACAGGACCTCCCCCTTGGCGTGCAGCCGTTCGTACAGGTCGAGACTCAGGGCCGCGGTCCAGCTGAATCGAAGGGTGCCGCGCGGCGCGCCGGTGTGCGGGTCGACGTACTCCGGGAAATCGTGATCGAGGGCGAGGTCCGCCATCTGCTGCGCGAGCGCCCTGGCCTCGTCGGCGTAGCCGCGCTCGTGCAGCGCCTCGGCCAGCAGCCATGCGGTGTTGAACCACGACGGTCCGCGCCAGTACCGTGCCGAGTCGAAGGTGGGCGCCGTCAGGTCAGAGCTCGGCACGAGCGCCGCGGTGCCGAGCGCGAAGTGCGGCGACGCCAGTACGCGCAGCAACTCGTCGGTGTGCGGCAGATCGGTGACCAGCAGCGGCACCAGCCCGGAGATCGTTCGGTAGCGCTGCAGGCGGCCGCCGACGAGGTCGTTCGCGACGTAGCATCCGAGGTCGGCATCCCACAGCGACTCCAGCGCCGCGGTCAACGAGCGTGCACGGCGGCGGTGCGGCTCGGGGTCGGAGCCGAGGATCGTCGCGATCGACGCCATCGCCTCCTCCGACCGGATCAGCAGCGCGTTCACGGCGGGGTCCTCGAGCAGGAACGGGTATTCGTCATCGCGGTCGTTGCATCCGTGGTCGCGGTACCGGGCGGCGAGGTACAGGTACTTGCCGTACTCCTCGTTGGACGGCCGGTGGCTCGCGTCGGCGTGCTCGAGATCGGGGCGGGGGATGTCGTGGGCGAACGATTCCGTGATGGCTCGCAGCGGCGCGTCCCAGTACGGCGAATTGTCCATCCCGCTCTCCCACGGATGCACGATGTGCACCAGCCCCGACTCATCCGTGCGGCGCTGAGCGAGGTAGTCGTGCCAGGCGCGCAGGCGGTCGTACGCGCGCGGGAGGAATCGGCGCTGCCGGGATGCCTCGGGGTCGGCCCGGTGCACCAGGAGCGCGGCGAGCGCATGATTGGGCGGCTGGATCAAACCCGACGTCGGCACGACCGGACTGCCGGGGATCCGCTCGCTCTGCCAGAACGACGCCCCCGGTGAGTACTGCACATCCAGGCGCGGGTTGAACACGATCTGCGGCAGCCGGCCGTCGGTCCACTGCGCGCTGAAGATCGCGTCGAGCTCCTGCTGCGCGCGGCGCGCCGAGATATGGCGCAGGCCGATCGCGATGAAGGCGGAGTCCCAGCTCCACTGGTGCGGATACAGGCCCGCGGCCGGCACCGTGTAGCTGCCGCGCCAGTTGTCGGCGAGCACCCGCGTCGCCGCCTTGATGGCGAGGTCGTTCACAGGTATCGCTTCAGCAGTGGGGTCACCGACGGCAGCACGTCCGCCGCGGGGCCCGAGAGCCGGCTCTCCATCGCGATGGGTCCGTCGTAGCCGATCGCCTGCACCGTCGCGCCGAACAGGGCCCAGTCGATGTGCCCGGCTCCCGGCTCCAGCCGGTTGGAGTCGCTCGCCTGGATGTGGCCGATGTAGGGTCCGGCATCCAGCAGGGATGCCGCGGGGTCGGCCTCCTCGATGTTCATGTGATAGGTGTCCGCGGCCACGCGCACCGAGTCCAGGCCGATCGTGCGGATCAGGTGCACCGCGTCGGCCAGCGTGTTGACCATGTGATCCTCGTAGCGGTTCAGCGGCTCGAGGAAGATCGAAACCCCCTCGGACGCCGCGACCTCGCCGAGCGTGCCGAGCGAGTCCACGAGCACCCGGGTGTCCTGCTCGGGCGTCCGAGGCGGTTCGAACGGCGGCAGCCGGCGCGAGAACATCCCCCACGACGCCGGGGTCATCGCCCCGCGTCCTCCGATCGCCGCGATCACCCGCAGCTGCTCGCTCATCTGGTGGACGGCATCCGCGCGCAGCTCGTCGTCGAACGCACCGATGAAGTGGCTCATCTCCACGCACACCGTCGGCATGACGACCCCGGCGGCGGCGGCGCGCTCCAGCTCGACCAGACGCGCCGCGAACGCGCCGTCGCCTCGGCCGCGCAGCTCGATCCCGTCGAAGCCCCACGACTGGGCGATGTCCCACTTCTGCTCGAGCGTCCCGGCATCCACGACCTGTTCCTGCACGCAGATCGTGTTCACGACGATTCCTCGAAGTCGATGACGACCTGCAGGGCCGCACGAGGGTCGTCGTCGAGCATCCGGTAGGCGTCCGCGATGTCGTCGAGTCGGACGGTGCGGCTGATCAGCGGCAGCACCTGCAGCCGCCCCGACGCCGCGAGTCCGATGGCGGTGCTTGTCAGCCGATACCGGTCCCACCGGTGGCTGACCGCGGCCGCGGACCCCGAGATCTGCGACGAGATCAGCTGCACCCGGTTGTGGTGGAACTCCTCGCCGAGGCGCAGCCCGGTCGCATCCCCCTGCTGGAACCCCGCCGCCACCACGCGGGAGTTGTAGGCCACCGAGCGGATCGCCTCGTGCAGCGCGAACGCGTTGCCGCTGATCTCGATCGCCGAATCGGCGCCGCGTCCGTCCGTCAGATCCCGGATGCCTTCGGCCACCGGCTCCGCGGGGTCCAGCGCCACGTCGGCCCCGAGGCGCAGCGCCAGCTCGCGCCGGGAGGCGATGCCGTCGACGGCGACCACGCGCGCGCCATTGAGGCGCGCGAGCTGGGCGACGAGCTGGCCGGGAACGCCCAGCCCGAACACCGCGACGGTCTCGCCGATGTGGATGTCGGCGTCGATGACCGCGTTCAGGGCGACGGCGCCGATGTGCGAGAAGATGCCGACGCGCGGATCGACACCGGCTGGAAGCACCCGCAGCGCGGCGTCGGACGCCGGCATCACCGCGGTGCTGCGATGACCCCACGTGCCCCACACCCGGTCTCCGACGTTCACGGCCGCGTCCGGGCCGGCGACCTCGACGACCTCGCCGACCTCCTCGTAGCCGAGGTTGTCGACCGGGAACGGCGTGTCGGCGGCGCCCTCGGTGAACAGTCGGGTCGCTGCGGCCCAGTGCTTCGTGACGTGCGGATTCGTGCCGCGGAAGCTCGTCAGCTCGGTGCCGGCCGAGATGCCGGAGTACAGCGTGCGCAACCGCACCTGACCCGGTTGCAGCGGCGGGTCGGGCTCGTCGACCACAGCGACCGCACGCGCCTGCGGAAACGTCACGCGCCGGCCCATCCGATGCCGCCCCCCTCGTCGGTGCCCCTTCACCGTACGGGCCTGTCATGCAGACGGCAAGGATTCTTCCGGTAATCGGACATATTTCGGTCGCATAACGACCGTGACATCCGCACAGCTTCTGCCACTTTAGGTATTGTGCGCGGACATAAGTGCAGTGTTCAATGGCCGCAGCGCTCCTGGTCGTGGACCCGTTATGTCGATGACGACTCGGGAAGTGCTCCGCCTCGGCGGTACACGATTCAGCGATTGAAAAGAGAGACCATGCGCACAGTCCGCGCGGGCGCCATCGCAGCCCTCGCCGCATCCGCCCTCCTCGTCAGCGGCTGCAGTGCCGGCGACTCCGGGGGCGGCGGGAACGACAACAAGCTCCTGATCTGGACCGTCGAGGACACCGCCGAGCGCGTGCAGGCCCAGCAGGCCCTCGTCGACGCGTACCGCAAGTCCAGCGGCGTCGACGTCGAACTGGTCGCGATCGCGGAGGATCAGCTCGCGACGGTCCTCGCGTCGGCGGCCGCATCCGGCCAGCTGCCCGACGCGATCGGAGCGGTGTCGCTGAACGGGCTCAACGAGCTCAACAACGACGGCGTGGTCGACACCGATGCCGCGAAGGCGGTCGTGGACCAGTTGGGCGCCGGAACGTTCTCGAAGCGGGCGCTGGAGCTGACCCAGGCCGACGGCGCGCAGCTGGGCGTGCCCAGCGACGGCTGGGCGCAGCTGCTGTTCTACCGCACCGACCTGTTCGACGCGGCGGGGCTCGCGCCGCCGACGACGTACGACGCCATCACGAAGGCGGCGACGACGCTGCAGTCCGCCGACGTCGCCGGCATCGTCGCGGCGACCGCGCCGGCCGACTCGTTCACGCAGCAGACGTTCGAGCACTTCGCGCTCGCCAACGACTGCCAGCTCGTCGACGACTCCGGCAACGTGACTCTCGACAGCCCGAAGTGCGTCGATTCGATCGCGTTCTACACGAACCTGATCAAGAACGGGTCGGTCGCCGGAAACCAGGATGCCGACACCACGCGCGCGACATACTTCGCGGGCGGCGCCGGGATGGTGGTGTGGTCGTCGTTCCTGCTCGACGAGCTCGCCGGCCTGCGCAACGACGCGCTGCCCACTTGCCCGCAGTGCACCGATCCGACGTTCCTGGCCAAGAACACCGGCATCGTGCCGGCGATCGAGGGTCCGGATGGCTCGGAGCCGGCATCCTTCGGCGAGATCGTGTCGTGGGCGATCACGACGGGCGCATCGCCGAAGGCGCAGGACTTCGTCCGGTACATGATGGACGACGCCTACCTCGACTGGCTTGCCATCGCCCCGGAGGGCAAGGTTCCCACCCGTGCGGGCACGGCCGATGAGCCGACCAAGTTCTCGGACGGCTGGAAGCAGCTCGAAGCCGGTGTCGACACGAAGGCGCTGCTGTCATCGGTCTACGGCGAGGACACCCTGCAGGCCGTGCTGGATGCACCGAATACGTTCAGCAGGTGGGGTCTGCCGCAGGGTCAAGGAGCGCTCGCCGGCGCCGTCGGCGGTCAGTTCGTGCTCCCGGGTGTGCTGTCGGAGACCATCAACTCCGGGCTGAGCCCGCAGGATGCCGCCAAGAAGGCGACCGACGAAGCGAATTCCATCAAGAAGGACCTGGGTCTCTAGACGGGGGGATGGGGTGCCCGGCGTCCCACCGGGCACCCCAGGGAACACGACATGACATCCACGCAGACCGGGCTCGAGCCCGCCGGGTCCGGACCGGAGCGATCCGCCCGTCCCAAAGCGCCGCCGCGCGGGGGCTCCTCGCCGAAGCGGCGCCGCACCCTCACGCAGCGCGATGCGCGCACCGGCGTGCTGCTGATGAGCCCGACGCTGATCATCGTGCTGGCGGTGGTGGTACTGCCACTGCTGTGGTCGATCGTCATCGCGTTCCAGGAGCTCAAGCTCATCCAGATCGGCACGGCCAGTCCGTTCGGCAACTTCACGCTGAAGAACTTCGAGCTCGTGCTGTCGTCGGGCGAACTGTGGGCGAGCCTCGGGACGACGCTGATCTACACGATCGGCTCGGTGCTGCTGGTGATCGTGTTCGGCACGATCGCCGCGATGGCGGTGCGCAAGCCGTTCCGCGGTCGCACGCTCGTGCGCGCCACCTTCCTGCTGCCGTACGTGGCACCGGTGGTCGCGGTCACGTTCGTGTGGCGCATCATGCTGAACCCCGAGTTCGGCATCGTGAACCAGTTCGGCCAGAACGTGCTCGGGTGGGACCGCCCGATCCCGTTCCTGTCGCAGGCGCAGGGCACCTGGGGTCTGTTGGGGTTGCAGATCCCGGTGCCCACCGCGCTGCTGACGGTCATCGTGTTCGAGGGCTGGCGGTACTTCCCCTTCGCCTTCCTGTTCCTGATGGCGCGACTGGAGGCGATGTCGAGCGAGCCCGAGGAGGCGGCGCTGGTGGACGGCGCCGGCCCGTTCCAGACGTTCCGCTACATCATCTGGCCGCAGCTGGTGCCGATCATCGGGGTCCTGGCGGTGCTGCGGACCATCTGGACGTTCAACGAGTTCGACGACATCTTCCTGCTCACCGGCGGCGCCGCCGGAACCCAGGTCGCGAGCGTCCGCATCTACCAACTCCTGACGGTGCAGCGCAACGTCGGCGCCGCGTCCGCGATGTCGGTCGTGCTCGCGGTGCTGCTCATCGTGATGCTGATGACGTACGTGCTCATCATGCGCCGACGGGGGGAGAAGGTATGACCACCGCAACGGCATCCGCCGCGATGGCCGAAGAGGTCGAGATCCGCGCCCGCAGGCGCCGACGCACCCCGGGGTCCTCGAGGCAGCGGATCCTCCTCGGCATCGTGCGCTGGGTCACGATCACGATCTTCATGCTCGCGGTGCTCATCCCCTTCGCGTACATGCTCATGCTGTCGGTGCGACCGATCGAGAGCCTGCTGCGTGACCCTGGCCGGTTCCTGCCGAGCCTGAACGAGCTGACCTTCGACACCTACCGCACCGTGCTGGCACCGGTGTCATCCGGTGGGCAGGGATTCTTGACGTTCCTCGCCAACAGCGCGATCGTCGCGATCGGGTCCGTCATCCTCGCGCTGCTCGTCGCGATCCCCGGCGCCTACGCGATCGCCCGGCTGCCGTTCTTCGGGCGGCGTCAGGTCAGCGCGGTCTTCCTCGCGTCGTACCTGTTCCCCGCGATCGTGATCGCCATCCCGCTGTTCGTGATCTTCACCCGCATCGGCCTGCGCGGATCGCTGATCGGACTGATCCTCGTCTACACGGCGCAGACGGTTCCGGTGGCGATCTACATGATGCGCAACTACTTCGAGACGGTGCCGGAATCCATCGAGGAAGCCGGCCTCATGGACGGGCTCACACGCGTGGGGGTGCTTCGGCGCATCACGCTGCGCCTGGCCACGCCGTCCGTCATGGCGACGGGACTGTTCGTGTTCATGATCGCGTGGAACGAGTTCCTGTTCGCACTGCTGTTCCTCGTCGACAAGCGGCCGCTGTGGACGGTGTCGCTCGGCCTGGCGCAACTGTCCGGGAGCATCGAAGTACCCACTACCGTGCTGATGGCGGGATCGGTGGTGCTCACCATCCCGATCATCGTGCTGTTCTTCCTCACCGAGCGGCTGCTGACCGGTGGACTGACCGCGGGCGCGGAGAAGGGCTGAGCCAGGTGGTTGGACCTTCCGGCAGCGCGTCGGCCGGCGAGATCCTCGACCTCGTGCGCTCGGGGCGCGCGCGCACCCGGCGCGAGGTGCAGGAACTGACCGGGATGTCGCGGTCGACGCTCGCGCTGCGGATGTCGCAGCTGATCGCCGCGGGATACGTGCGGGAGTCCGGTCAGGCCGCCGCCGCGACCGGCCGCCCCGCCCGCATCCTCACCTTCGACGAGACCCGGCAGCTCGTGCTGTCGGTCGACATCGGCGCGACGCACGCCAACCTCGCCCTGCTGGATGCCGGCAGTCAGGTCATCATGCAGGCGCACTCCGAGATCGACATCGCCGCGGCGCCGGAGGTGACGCTGCGCAACCTGGCGAAGCGGCTGCTGGAGCTGCTGAACCGCTCGGGGCGCACGCTGTCGTCGGTCGCGGGCATCGGCGTCGGCATCCCGGCCCCGGTGCGGTTCTCGACGCAGCGACCGAACAACCCGCCGCTCATGCGCGCGTGGCACGACTTCCCCATCGCCGAGACGCTCACCCAGCAGCTGGGCGTGCCGGTGTTCGTCGACAACGACGCGAACCTGATGGGCCTGGGCGAAGCGCGACAGCGGTATCCCGACGCGCCGAGTCTGCTGTTCGTCAAGGTCGGAACGGGCATCGGCGCCGGCGTCATCCTGCACGGCCAGCCCGAGCGGGGCATCTCCGGCGGCGCCGGGGACATCGGTCACATCCGGATCATCGACGGCGTCAGCGGCCACCGCTGCACGTGCGGGGCGACGGGATGCCTAGCCACCGAGGCGAGCGGCGGTGCGATCGTGCGTGCGCTGCGCGACGAGGGCCGGGCGGTGCGGTCGGCGGCCGACGTCAACCGGCTCGTCAACGCCGGCGACCCCCGGGCGATCGAGCTGACCCAGCGCGCCGGCCGACTGCTCGGCGACGTGCTGGCGACCTCGGTGGCGCTGCTGAACCCCGCCGTCGTCGTGATCGGCGGCATCATGGCCGACTCGGGCGCCGTGCTCGTCGACGCGGTGCGCGATCGCATCTACGAACGCACCGTGCCGTTGGCCACGCGCGAGCTGTTCGTGGCACCGAGCTCGCTGGGGGCGGATGCCGCGATCCAGGGCGCGCGGCACATGGTCATCGACCAGACGTTCTCGGCCAAGGCGGTCGACGACCGGCTGCGGCTGGCCGGCTGAGCATGCACGATCCCCTGTCGCCGGCGGATGTCGTCCTCGACGAGATACGACAGCGCCGCGAGACCGGCTACGAGGTGGATCGGATCGCGGCCCGCGTGGGCTCGGCGGACACGCTCGAAGAGGCGGATGTGGCCGCGATCCTCGACGAGCTCGCCGCCGCGCCCCGGCATCCGTCGTGGCCGTATCTCGAACCCGACGACCTGGAGTCCATCCTCGACGGCGCGACCGACGACGCCGGCACGGTCGCGCTGCCCGACGAGGACCGCTACCACGGCGCATGGCTGGGACGGATCGCCGGCTGCAACCTCGGCAAGCCGGTCGAGGACGGCCGGGTCTGGACCAGGACGCACCTCCGCGAGTACCTGCAGCACGCCGGCAGCTACCCGCTGCGCGACTACATCCCGGCTCTGGAACCGATGCCGGCCGGCTTCGCGCTTCGCGACAATTGGCGCTCGACCACCCGCGGCAACGTCGACGGCTCCGACCGAGACGACGACATCGACTACGCGATCCTCGGCCTCCTGCTTCTCGAACGCCACGGCACGGCACTGTCCACGGCCGACGTCGCCGAGGCGTGGCTGGCGTATCTGCCGTACCTGCGGGTCTACACCGCCGAGCGCGCCGTCT
The DNA here is from genome assembly GCA_964243215.1 of uncultured Microbacterium sp. GTDB lineage: Bacteria > Actinomycetota > Actinomycetes > Actinomycetales > Microbacteriaceae > Microbacterium. The sequence goes on from CAXTES010000008.1 coordinate 9,280, forward strand.
ACGCCAGCCTGCTGCGGGGCGTCCCACCCGCCGAGGCGGGTGGGCGGCGCAACCCGTACCGCGAGTGGATCGGCGCCCTCATCCGCGGCGACGCGTTCGGGTGGACCGACCCGGGGCGGCCGGTCCGCGCCGCCGCGCTCGCCTACCGCGACGCGATCCTGTCGCATCGCGGCAACGGTGTGTACGGGCAGATGTGGAGCGCCGCCCTGACCTCGTGCTCGCTCGTCGACGACGACATCGAGCGTGTGATCGACCGGTCGCTCGCCGTGGTCCCGCAACGGTCGCGTCTGGCCGAGGCCATCGGATTCGTCCGTGATTCGCATCGACGCGGCGCGACGTGGGATGCCACGGCCGACGCCATCGATCAGCGCTACGGCGCGTACGACTGGGTGCACGTGGTCGTCAACGCCGCGGTCATCACGGCCGGGCTGCTCTACAGCGACGGCGACTTCGCCACCGGAGTCGGCAACACGGTGCAAAGCGGCTACGACACCGACTCGAACGGCGCTACGGTCGGCTCGGTGCTAGGAGGAATGCTGGGCGCCGCTCGGCTGCCGGCCCGCTTCGTCGAACCGCTGCACGATCGCACCCGTTCGGCCGTGTTCGGCTGCGACGACTCGCGCATCGGCGACCTCGCGCGGCGGACCCGGACCGTGGCCGGCGGGTTATACGGTAACGGTTTCGATTTGGCAATGCCGGAGTAATACGCCCGGTGCGCACATAGCGTCGAATCGTTGCTCGTCCGGCATCCAGCCAGCCCCTTGCACGCGAGAACTGGGCCAATCCAAGGGGGGTATTCGTCGCGCAACAGGAAGCACCCACCATGAGCTCTCCCCTCACCCCCGACCGCGATACGGCGGGCGTTCCGGTGTACGACGCCGCCCCCGAGCCCGTTGCGGTCGCCGCCGAGCCCGGGCCTGTGGCGGTCGCCGCCGACACCTCGAGCACGCTGCGTCAGGAAGTCGTCGCGCGCGAGAAGGAGGAGTTCAGCGGCTTCAAGTTCGGCTCGGCATTCTTCGGGTGGCTGGCGGCCACCGGCACCGCGGTGCTGCTGACCGCCCTGGTCAGTGCGATCGGCGCGGCGGTGGGACTCGCCTCGAAGGAGGCGGCGCAGGGCGCGGCCGACGCGGCGAACCAGAACCCCGAGACCGTCGGCCTCATCGGCGCCATCGCGCTCGTGGTCATCCTGTTCATCTCGTACTTCGCCGGCGGCTACGTGGCCGGGCGGATGGCGCGGTTCAGCGGCGCCAAGCAGGGTGTCGCCGTCTGGTTGTGGGCCGTGGTCATCGCGATCGTCGTCGCGATCATCAGCGCGATCGCCGGCGCGCAGTTCAACATCCTGGCGAACCTCAACAGCTTCCCCCGCATCCCCTTCAACGAGGGGACGATCACCACCGTCGGCATCATCACGGCCATCGCCGTCGCCATCGTCTCGCTCATCGGGGCCGTCCTCGGCGGCCTCACGGGCATGCGGTACCACCGACGGGTCGACCGCGTCGGCCTCGGTCGCCGCTGACTTAGAACCTCCCCGCCTCGCTACACCGACAAGAAGGAAAGAAAATGATCAACTCGAACAACCTCGGCAGCTTGATCGGCGCCGACGTCATCGACTCCGACGGCGACAAGATCGGCTCCGTCGGCCAGATCTACGTCGACACCGACACCAGCGAGCCCACCTGGGCTTCGGTCAAGACCGGCCTGTTCGGCATGTCGGAGACCTTCGTCCCGATCGACAAGGCCGACCAGACCGGCGAAGACCTGCGGGTTCCGTTCACGAAGGAGTTCGTGAAGGATGCTCCGCGCATCGACGTCGACGGCGCTCTCGAGCACGCCCAGGAGGACGAGCTCTACGCGTACTACGGCAACGGCAACGGTTCCGGCTATACCGACACCACCACCACGGGTCGCGTCGCGGATGACACCGTCGGGGTGACGGGCGTGGACACCTCGTCCGGCTACGACACCTCGGGTCCGACCACCGATGACGCGATGACCCGCTCCGAGGAGCGGCTGCGCGTCGGCAGCGAGGAGGTCGGGACGGGCCGCGCGCGGTTGCGCAAGTACCTCGTGCCCGAGAACCAGACCGTCACGGTCCCGGTCACCCGCGAGGAAGTGCGGATCGAGCGCGAGCCGATCACCGACGCGAACCGCGGCGACGCGTACGACGGACCGGCGATCAGCGAAGAGGAGCACGAGGTCGTCCTGACCGAGGAGCGCCCCGTCGTGGCCAAGGAGACCGTGCCGGTCGAGCGGGTGCGCCTGGGAACCGAGACGGTCACCGAGAACCAGCAGGTGACCGAGGAAGTGCGCAAGGAACAGATCGACTACCAGGACGGCACGGCTGGCAGCACCCGCACCGGGCTGGATGACACCGACCTGTTGGACGGCACCGACCGCACCGACCGCGTCTGACGGTTGCGCGACCCGGCTTCGACCCCGGATGATCACACCGCCCGGTCCGCACGGACCGGGCGGTGCTCCGTTGTCCGCGCGAGCGTTCGCGCGGTGGTTGTCAAGCGGCCGCGTGCCCCGGCATCCAGAACGTAACCTCAGGTAGATCACGAAAGGACACCTCACCATGAGCACCCCCAAGAAGCAGATCGCCCAGGCAGGTTTCGACCCCATCCAGCTCGCCCACAACATCGGCATCCGCAGCAACCATGCCTACATCGCCGGGTTCGCGTCGGTCGTGGTGTCGCTGACCGCCTGGCTCGTCTCCCGCAACAAGAAGGGTGACGACAAGGCGCAGTCGGACCGGTGGGGCATCTTCATCGGTCACTGGGCGCCGACGTTCTTCGCGATCGGCCTCGCCCTCCACAACGACGAATAGCGCTCGCCCCGTCACGCGAATGCGCCGCCCTTTGGAGGGCGGCGCATTCGAGTTCGGGTGCTGGAGCGCCTGTGATCACTCGGTCCGGAACGGCAGGTTCAACTCCCCCGGGTCGATGTCGACATCGCCGACGTCATCCGGTCCGCCGGTACCGGGAACGGCACGGATGTCGGCCGGGTCGATGTCGTCGTCGATGGTGTCCGGCAGCGGGTCGCGCTGCTTCTGCTCGGTCTCGGTCTCGCTGGCGGGACTGTACGTCATGTCGTTGCGCACCTGGGTGCTCTCGGACACGCCGGTGTCCGGGGCGGGCGGACCCTCGTCGTTCTCTCCCGCGGCCCAGCGGGTCTTGTCGTCTGCGTTCATGTCTCGACGCTAAGCGCCCGCGCGGCGATCACGCAGGCCTTGACAATCCCGCTCAGTCGCCCAGCAGCACCCGGCCGAGCCGGTTCAGGTGCACCTCATCGGGACCGTCCGCGATGCGCAGTGCCCGGGCCCCGGCGAACATCGCCGCGAGCGGCTGATCGTCCGACAGCCCCGCCGCTCCGAACAGCTGAATCGAGCGGTCGAGGATGCGTTGCACCGCCCGCGGCACCGCGACCTTGATCGCCTGGATCTCGGTCATCGCCGCCGCGTTGCCGGCGGTATCCATCACCCAGGCGGTCTTGAGCACCAGCAGCCGCAGCGCCTCGAGCTCGACGCGGGCCTCGGCGACCCACTCGCGCACCACGCCCTGTTCGGACAGCGGCCGCCCGAACGCAACGCGACCGCGCACCCGTTGGCGGACGAGCCCAAGCGCGCGCTCGGCCATACCGATCGCTCGCATGCCGTGGTGCACGCGCCCCGGTCCGAGCCGCGCCTGAGCCATCGCGAAGCCCGCGCCCTCCGAGCCGAGCAGATTCTCCGCCGGCACCCGCACGTCGGTGAACGCGATCTCGGCGTGACCGCCGTGGTCTCGGTCGTCGTAGCCGAACACGGTCAGCGGGCGGACGATGTCGACGCCCGTGGCGTCGCGCGGGACGAGGATCATCGACTGCCTGCGATGGCGGGCGGCATCCGGATCCGTGACGCCCATCACGATCAGCAGCTGCGCGTCGGGATTCATCGCGCCCGTCGACCACCACTTGCGTCCGGTGATGACGTACTCGTCCCCCTCGCGGCGGATGCGGGTGGCGATGTTCGTGGCGTCCGACGACGCGACGTCCGGCTCGGTCATGCAGAAGGACGATCGGATGCCGGCGTCCAGCAGCGGCCGCAGCCACCGCTCCCGCTGCGCGGGAGTGCCGTAGGCGGCGAGCAGCTCCATGTTGCCCGAGTCCGGGGCCGCGCAGTTCATCGCGACCGGGGCGAGGCTCGGACTCCAGCCGGTGATCTCGGCGATGGGCGCGTACTGCACGGTGGTCAGGCCCGCACCGAGCTCACCCGGCAGGAAGAGGTTCCACAGACCCTCGGCGCGGGCGGCCTCGCGTAGCTCATCGACGATCGGGCGGAATCGCCACTGGTCCGAAGTCGCGGCGACCTGCGCGGCGAGCACCGGCTCGGCCGGGATCACCCGCTCGTCGACGAACCGGCGGGCTAGGCCGACGAGATCGGCGGTGGCGGCATCCGGTGCGAAGTCCACGTCACACTCCTTCCGGCAGCCGTCGCCGGCCGTCGGCGACGAGCGCGTCGACGAGCGGCTCGATCGATCCGACACCCTCGTCGGCCATGTGTCCGGCGCGATATCGGGCGTACACGTCCTCGGCGATCACCGCGAGCTTGAAGTCGGCGAAGGCGCGGTACCAGCCCAGTGCGGGTGCCGGGATCCCCGCCGCGTCCGCGTAGACGTCGACGAGCTCGTCGAACGGCGGGTACCCGGATCCCTCGTCCACCGCGGTCGGCAGCAGGGCGCCGGCGCCGGGAAGCTGCGCGGCGCTCCAGTACAGCCCGAGGAGTCCAAGGTCCACCAGCGGATCGCCCAGCGTCGCCATCTCCCAGTCCAGCACCGCCGCGATGCGCGGCCGATCGCTGTCCGCCGCGACGATGACGTTGTCGAGACGGTAGTCGCCGTGCACGATCGCGGCGCGCGACGACTCCGGCGCGGTGGCGGCCAGGCGGGCGGCGAGCTCGTCGAGCTGGGGCAACGGGCGGGTCCGCAGCGCCTGCCACTGCCGCTGCCACCGGGCGACCTGCCGACGCGCGTATCCGTCGGAGCGTCCGAAGTCGGCGAGCCCGACCGCGGCGGGCTCGATCGCGTGCAGGACGGCGAGGGTGCGGGCCAGTTCGTGGGACAGCTCGCGCAGACCGGCCGGCGGAAACGCGGCGTTGTCGCGGCGGCGCGAGAGCACCGCGCCGTCGACGAACTCGGCGACCAGGAACGTGCTGCCCGTGATCGCCCCGGCATCCGCGTCGTCGACGAGGTCGATCATCTCGGGTACGGGCACGGCGCTGTCGCGCAGCGCGGTCATGACCCGATGCTCGCGGCGCATGTCATGCGCGGTCGGCAGCGCGCCGCCGAGCGGTGGCCGCCGGACCACGAGCGGCCGCGTCGCGCCGTCGACGCGGTAGGTGAGGTTGCTGCGGCCGCCGGTCAGCAGCATCGCGGTCAGCGGGCCGCCGGCGAGCTCGGGGTGCGCGACCTCGAGCCACGCGGCGAATGCCGTCAGGTTCAGGCCCGGTGTCGCGGAGGTGTTGGTCGAGGGTCCGCTCATCGAGCGTCCGCCGTCTCGTGTCGCACGGCGGATGCCGCAGGCCCGAGGGTGTAGGCATCCGCCTTCCACCCCGTCGCCTGGCGGCGGAACCGCCACGTCCAGTCGGGGTAGATCGTGGCGTTGCGCCCGTTCACGTCGTGGTACCACGAGCTGCAGCCGCCGGTCTCCCACACCGTGGTGGCGAGCTTGCGGTCAAGCTCCCGGTTGTAGGCGTCGTGCGCCTCGGGACGCACCTCGATCGTGCCGGCGCCGGCGGCGTCGAGTTCGTGGATCGCGTGCGCGATGTGCTCGATCTGCGCCTCGATCATGAGGATCATCGAGCTGTGCCCGAGCCCGGTGTTCGGGCCGAGGAAGAGGAAGAGGTTCGGAAAGCCCGGCATCGCGGTGCCGAGGTACGCGCGCGGCGAACCCGCCCACACGTCGCTCAGCAGCCGGCCACCGCGGCCGCGCACGACGTCGCCGATCGGGACGTCGGCGACGTGGAATCCGGTGCCGAAGATGATCGCATCCACCTCCCGCTCGACGCCTTCGCTGTCGATGACGCTGTGCGGACGGATCTCGCGCAGCGCCGCGGGCACGAGCGTGACGTTCGGCTTCTGCAACGCCGGATACCAGTCGTTCGAGGGAACGAGTCGCTTGCATCCGAGCACGTAGTGGGGGGTGACGAGCCTGCGGAGGGTAGGGTCGGGGATCTGGGTGGCGATATGGCGTCTTGACATGGCCTCGACGAGCCGCAACAGGCCGGGTCGTTTCGCGAAGCCGACCAGGAGCGACTCGCGTGCGAGGTAGATCCGGCGGCGCTGCCGGCGCTGTCGTCTCGCGCCGGCGCGGAACTTCGCCCGTTCGGCATCGGTGATCGCGCGGGCGCCGTGGGGCACCACCCACGGCGGTGTGCGCTGGAACACGAACAGCTCGCCGACGCGATCGGCGATCGCCGGGACGTACTGGATCGCCGACGCGCCGGTGCCGACGGATGCCACCCGCGCGCCGGCGAGGTCGTAGTCGTGGTCCCAGCGCGCCGAGTGCATCACCTCGCCCTCGAACGACCCGATGCCGGGCACGTCCGGCAGCTTCGGCTCGGTGAGCGGCCCGACGGCGCTGACGAGCACCCGGGCGGTCCAGGGTCCGTCGCTGGCCTCGATGTGCCAGAGCTGATCCTCGGCGTTCCAGGTTGCACCGGTCACCTCGACGCCGTAGTGCAGGTACGGCTCGACACCGAAGTCGGCGACACATCTTTCGAGATACGCGCGGATCTCGGGCTGCGCCGAGTAGGTCGCGGACCACTCCGGGTTCGGTGCGAACGAGAACGAGTACAGGTGCGACGGCACGTCGCAGCGCGCGCCCGGGTAGGTGTTCGACCGCCACACCCCGCCGACCCCGTCGGAGCGCTCGAGGATCACGAAATCCCGCCGGTGCTCGAGCAGCAGCCGGCGCCCGAGTCCGATGCCGGAGAACCCGGCGCCGATGATGACGATTGGCGCGTGGCGGAGGGACATGATGCTGTTCAGGGTAGAACCCGGGCTCCGAAACGCAGCCGGCGCAGCAGCCTCGGTGTGATGAGCCCGTCGGCGAGGCCGAGGTGCAGCACGTCGTCGAACGAGCGCTGGTCGCCGCGGGCGGCGCGGACACCGGCGTCGAGCACCCATGGCCGGCGCGTCGCCGTCGCGAGTGCCGACGTGTGGCGGAAGTGGCGGCCGAGCGCATCGCCCATCAGCTCGCGGTAGGTGCGGCCGGCATCCGCGCCCGCGACGGCCGCACGACCGGCGAGCTGTCCCGACCGCACGGCGTAGAAGATCCCCTCGCCGGTCAGCGGGTTGATGAGCGACTGGGCGTCGCCGACCAGAAGCGTCCGGCCGTCGGGGATGCGCGGCCGGCCGGTCGACAGGGGCAGCCGGTGCGCGCGCAGTCCCTCGATCTCGCCGACGTCGGGCAGCAGGTCGCGCATGCGCTCGAGCATCGCGGTCCGCGTCGGCGGGGCATCCGTCATCAGCTCGCCATAGCCGATGTTGGCGCGGCCGGTGCCGTCGGGGAAGCTCCACGCGTAGGCGGGCCAGTGACGCCGTGTCATCGTGATCACCTGGGTGCCGCGCTGACCCGGCGGCTCGGCCACGTACCCGCGGAAGGCCAGCGCCACGCTGCCCGATCGTGCGGGCTTCGGATGCAGTATCCGACGGACCACCGACTCCGACCCGTCGGCGCCGATCAGCACCGCGGCCCGGATGCCGTCGGCATCCACTCGCTCGCTGCCCTGCTCCACGGTTCGGACCGTGTGCTGCCTCACTTCGACCCCCATCCCCCGCACCTGCTCGACCAGCCGCGCATCGAAGACGCGCCGCGGGATGACGCGTACCGCGCGGGCCATCGCCCGTTCGGCGATCGATCCCCCGGGCGCGGTGAGCCGGAGTCTGGGCACCGGCGGGTATCCCGCGGTCACCGCGTCGATGTCGAATCCGAGCTCGGCCAGGACGTCGAACGCCTCGGCGGCGATGCCGTCGCCGCACGCCTTGTCGCGCGGGAACGTTGCGCGATCGAGCACCAGGACACGCAGGCCGCGCTGGACGGCGACCGCGGCCGCCGCGCAGCCGGCCGGGCCGGCGCCGACCACGACGACATCCCAGTCGGTCACCACGCGCGCCGCCACCGCTCCTGCTCGACCACCTCATCGCGGTCCGACAGCCGCCGCAGTCCGGCGAGCGGCTGGGCCATCCGCTGGTTGTCCTCCAGGCGATGCTCGTTGCGGTCCAGGAACGCCCAATACCCGGCGGTGTACGGGCACGCGTCATCCCCGAGCCGCTTCGTGGGATCGAACCGGCAGCTCCCGCAGTGATCGGACATCCGGTTGATGTACGCGCCGCCGGAGACGTACGGCTTCGTGGCGACCATGCCGCCGTCGGCATACTGGCTCATTCCGACCACGTTCGGCGGCATCACCCACGGGGTGCCGTCCACGAACATCCGGGTGAACCAGTCGCTGAGCTCGTGCGGGTCGTAGCCGCGCTGGACGGCGTGATTGCCGACCACCATGAGCCGCTGGATGTGATGCGCCCACCCGTGCTCGCGCACGCCGCTGATCGCGTGGGAGAGGCACGCGGCTTCGATCGCGTCGCCGTCGAGGTCGGCGAACTCGCGTGGCATCCGCTCGCGGGCGCGCAGCGCGTTGCGGGTGATGTAGTCCTCGCCGAAGTGCCAGTACAGGTGCCACATCCATTCGCGCCACCCGAGGATCTGGCGCACGAATCCCTCGACGCTCGGCAGCGGTGCCCGCCCGGCGGCATACTCCGCGGCCACCGTGTCGACGGCGTCGCGCGGATCGAGCACGCCGAGATTCAGCGGAACGCTCAGCAGCGAGTGCGCCATCGTCCAGTCGCCGGTCAGGATGGCGTCCTCGAACGGGCCGAAGTCGTCGAGCCGGGTCTCGACGAAGCCGGCGAGTGCCTCTCGCGCCTCCGCACCCGTGACGGCGAACTGCCGGGGTCCGTCGTCGCCGACGAGGTGGACGATGCCGTCGCGTTGCCAGGCGTCGAGGTCGCGGCGCACCTCGCGGTCGATGTCATCCTCGGTCGGCCACCACGGGTCGGGGAGGGCGAGCGTCGCGGCGGCCTTCGGCGGCGGTTGGCGATTCTGGATGTCGTAGTTCCAGCGACCGCCCGCGGGAGCGTCGCCCTCCATCAGGATGCCGGTGCGCGAGCGCACCCAGCGGTAGTAGTCCTCCATGACGAGCCGCTTGCGTCCGTCGACCCATCCGGCGAAGTCCGCTTCGCCCGTCACGAACCCGCGACTGGGCAGGATCTCGACGCCGTGCCGGCGCGCGAACCGGCGCGCGGCGTACGACGTGGGATCGATCATCTCGAGGTCGTCGCGCCCCGCGACGACCTGACGGAAGGTGTCGACTTGGCGGAACTCGACGCGGTCGCCGAGTTCGGCGGCGCGGTGGCGGATCGCCGAGAGGTAGAGGTGCGCTTTGCGCCGGTGCATCGGATGCCGCCCGAACGCCTCGCGCGACTCGATGAGCAGCATCCGCCCGCCATCGTCGAACGCGTCGCCGAGTTGCCCGGCGACGATCCATCGCACGTTCGCCACCCCTCATCGTGACACGGTGCGGTGGTTGCGGGGCGGCTCCGGTCAGTCGTTCTCGGCGACGTACTTCTCGGGGTCCTTGTCCACGACGGGCACGCCGTTGACGTGCGCGGCTTCGAACACGGCGAACGCCAGGCCGATGCGGTGGCGGGTCTCCAGGTCGACGTGCAGCCGGAAGTCCTTCAGGCCCTCGTGCTCCTCCTCGCCCATGTGCTCGTCGTTCGCCTCGCGCGCGTCGTTGACGCCTTTCCACCAGGCATCCGACCCGACGTCCGAGGCAGCGGCGGCCAGGATGCCGTCGCGGATGTCGTTGTGATCGCCGATCGCATCCTCGGTCTCCTCGACCTCGGTGTCGTCGTGCAGGCGTTTGCCGAGCTTGAGCAGCTCGGGGTAGAACAGCTCTTCCTCGGCCTCGGCGTGCACCTCGAGCATGGCCGAGATTCGCGTCCACAACGTGCCGAGGGAGGCGATGTCGTCGTCGGGCACCTCGTCGAGGATCGCGAACATCCGTCGCTGTTCGTGGTGGTCGGACAGGATCAGTTCGCAGATGTCCATGGGGATTCGCACCGTCGCTTCGCTAAGGGAGACACGGCCGGATGCGGTCGCGATCTGTGCATGCTAGCGCCGCGGGCGCGGGCTGCGACAGCATCCGATCATCGCCGGCGGCCGATGTGGACACGGCCCTGGCCCGACGTGTCGAGGCTTATCGTGAGGCGGATGCGATGGTGGCGATGGACCGAAGGAGACCGGCATGCGCGCAGTGAGATTCGACCGGTACGGCGGCGTCGACGAGCTGTATATCACCGATGTCCCGATTCCCGAGCCGTCCGCAGACGAGGTCGTGGTGCGCGTGCGCACCGCGACGGCGAACACCGGCGAGGCGAAGATCCGCGAGGGGCAGCTGGATGCGATCTGGCCCGCGCACTTCCCCGAGGGCGAAGGGTCGGAGTTCTCCGGCGTCGTCCACGCCGTCGGCCCGGACGTCACGGACCTCGCGCCGGGCGATGCGGTGCTGGGCATGACCGACGACCGCAGCGCTCAGGCCGACTACACCAAGACGGGCCGCGGACGGGTGCACCGCAAGCCCGACGCGATCGACTGGGACACCGCCGCGGCCATCCCCATCGCGGGGCGCACCGCCGCCGCCGTCATCGATGCGGTGCAGCCGACGCGCGGCGAAACGCTCGTGGTGGCCGGCGCCGCGGGCGGAGTCGGCGTGCTCCTGACGCAGCTCGCCGTCGACGCGGGCGCGCGCGTGATCGGCGTCGCCGGCGCCAACAACGCCGAGTTCCTCCGCGGTCTCGGCGCTGTGCCGGTGAACTACGACGGCGACATCGCCGCCCAGATCCGCGAGGCCGCCCCCGACGGCATCGACGCTTTCGCGGACTGCCACGGCGGCGGATACGTCGATCTCGCCGTGAAACTCGGCGTGCCGGTGGAGCGCATCGACACGATCGCCGATTTCGCCGCCGCGGGCCGGACCGGAGCCAAGACCGACGGCGGCAGCCAGCTGAAGGATGCATCGCAGCGCCTCGAGGAGCTGGTGGGCATGGTCGCGTCGGGCGCGCTGCGCATCCCGATCAAGGCGCGGTACGACCTCGACCAGGTGAAGGATGCCTATCGGCGGCTGACCGGATCGGGCGTGGGCAAGGTCGTGATCACCGTCTCGACCGACGACTGAGCGGGTGATTGCTCCGCTCGACCCGCCAGGAAGTGGTGCACCGAGGAGATCACCACCGACCCCTCGCCCACCGCGGACGCCACCCGCTTGACCGAGCTGCGCCGCGCATCCCCGACGGCGAAGAGGCCGGGAACGGATGACTCCAGCCCGCCGGGAACGTCGCGACCGGCCCAGGGTTCGGGGGCATCCTCATCGGCCTCCGACGTACCGGTGAAGACATAGCCCCAGCGGTCGCGCAGCACCTCCGGGGGCAGCCACTCGGTGTGCGGCCGGGCGCCGATCGTGATGAACAGGCCCTGACACGGCACCCACTGCCGCTGTCCGGTCGGGACGTGCTCGAGCTGGATGCGCGACATCCGACCGCCGTCGTCCGCGGCATCCACCACCCTCGACTCGGTGACGACGGCGACCCCGAGCGCGTCCAGCTGCTCGATCAGGTACGACGACATGCTCGCCGCCAGGGTTTGGCCGCGCACGAGCAGGGAGACGGATGCCGCGTACCGCGCCAGGTGCAACGCGGCCTGGCCCGCGGAGTTGCCACCGCCGACCACGTACACCGCCCGGCCGCGCTGGGCGCGCGCCTCGATCGACGAGGCACCGTAGAACACCGACGCGCCCACGTAGCGCGCGAGCGCCGGCACCCGCAGCCGCCGGTAGGAGACGCCCGTCGCCAGGACCACAGCGCGGGCGTGAACCACATCGGCATCACCGATCCGCAACGCGAAGTCGTCTCCCACCGTCATCCCGGCCACCGGCCGCGCGTGCGCGAATCGCGCGCCGAACGCCCACGCCTGCTGATACGCGCGGCTCGCCAGCTCGGCGCCGGACACCCCGCGGGGGAAGCCCAGGTAGTTGCGGATCAGCGAGCTCGACCCGGCCTGACCGCCGATCGACTGCGCTTCGAGCACCAGGGTGTCCAGACCCTCGGATGCCGCGTACACCGCTGCCGCGAGACCCCCAGGGCCGGCCCCGACGATCGCCACATCGACCACGTGGTCGGGCAGGTCGGTCGACAGCCCGTACGCGCGCGCAAGCGCCACGTCGTCGGGGTCGACCAGGACTCCGCCGTCGACGGTGATCACGACCGGCGCGCCGGTGTAGGTCTGGTCCACGTCGTCGAGAACCGCCGCCGCCTCGCGCGACCCGGGATCGAGCCGGATGACGCTGACCCCGGCGCGATCGAGCAGCGCGTGCACCGCGTGCGTGCGCGGCGACGCGTCGTCGCCGATGAGCGTGAATGCGCGCCGCCCGCCCGCGCCCAGGCGCCACTCCCGGAGGAACTCGGTGACCGTGCGGTGGAAGTCCTCGTCCGACGCCGCGTGCGGCCGAACCACGTAGTAGTCGATCTGCAGGCCGGCCATGAGGTCGAGGACGTCCTGTGCGGTCGCGGCATCCGCCCACGCCCCCCACGCCAGCAGCAGCGCGCGGCGTGCGTCGGGGAAGACGCGGCGCGCGTGCGCGAAGACCGATTCGGCACGGCCGGTCGCCGGCGCGTCCGCCAGCACCAGCGCGACGTTGCGGCCGTCACCGGCGAGACCGTCGAGCTCGGCCCCGGTATCCGCCGCCACGATGTCGTAGTCGGCCGCGTACCGTCGCGTGAGCGCGGCGATGACGTCGTCCCGCCCCGAGCCGGCGGAATCGGCGACGAAGATGACCGGCCGGCCTGCCGCCGCGTCGACCATGATCGCGCCTCCGGTCGCGGGCGCCCCCGCGGCCTGCCCGCTTGCCGCGCCAGTGTAGCCCCGGGGGCGCGGTGGGCGCGACAGGTGCTGCCAACCCCGTGCCGGGCCGGCGCTGGTTCAGCCTTGCAGCGGCGCCGATCCGGACGTGCGGCGCCGGCGGGCAACCGCATCGACGACGTCCGACAGCGCCGATGCGGCATCGATGGTGGGCACCCACTCGAGTTCGCTTCGGGCTCGGTCGGTGGACATCAGCGGCACCTGCACGGCCACGTCGATCCAGCCCGGGTCGGTCGCCTGCAGGCGCAGTCGCCACAGCACCTCGACGAGGAGCTTGGCGGCTCGGGCCCGGACGGGCTGGAACCGACCAGCGCCGATCGCCAGCGCGATGCGCTGCGGGTCCAGCACCGGTTCCGCGGCGATGTTGAACGCCCCGCCGGCACGCCGTTCGATGATCCGCCACAGCGCATCGGCGAGGTCGTCGGCGTGCACCGCCTGCAGGATCGCCAGGTTCGGGAACGGCAGCACGGGCGGGCGCCACCGCAGCAGCCAGGCCGGGAAGTGGCCCCCCAGGAACAGCGTCGCAAGCTCGGCTCCGGCGGCGGGCTGGAACACCAGCCCCGGACGCACCCGGGTCACCACGGTGCCGGGATGGTCCCACTCGAAGCGGTCGAGCGCTCGCTCGTTGGCGGCCTTCTGCCGCGAGTACTGCGAGGTGGGCACGCCACCGGTCGGCCAGGACTCGTCCACGCGGCGGTGCTTCGGCCCGAAGCTGTAGGCGCCGACCGACGACAGCACCACGACGTGCGGAACACCCGCCGCGCCGGCGGCTTCCAGCATCCGGGCCGTCCCGTGCACGTTCGTCGCCTCCATCACGGGCTCGTCGTGGTTGGGCTGCATGGCCCAGGCGAGATGTACGACGACCTCCGCCGACTCGAACACGTCGCGCAGTCGCGCGGACGCGTCGTCGTCGGCGACGTCGATCTCGACCCATGAGACACCGGCGTACGGCGGGTCCTGGGTGTCGGGTGCGCGTCGGGCGACCCCCACGATCTCGGTCACCCCCGACGCGGAGTGCAGCCGGCGTAGCAGCGCGGTGCCGACGTTGCCGGTCGCCCCGACGACGACCACCCGCCCTCGAGACCTCGGCTGCGCGTCGTCGGACGATTCGGGTTCGGGTTGGGGCATGCCTCAAGCATCCAGCACCTGCCGGATGCCGGGGCGATCGCGGCGCGAGGAGCTACCCCTTCATCGCCTCGGCGATTCGGCGCCCGCGGTCGAGGACGATGCGGTCGTCGTGCCCGCGCTCGCGCGTGAACAGGAGCGGAAGATGCAGCGCCTTGCCCATCGGGTCGCCGAACCAGAGGTTGTCGCAGCCGTCCGGGACCGTGTACGCGCCGTAGAACCCGCCGGTGTAGACGAGCACGGCGGCGAAGGACAGGTTCCAGTTCGGGCTGTCGCCCTCCGGCTCGAACCGCAGGTACACCGGCGTGTTCGCCAGGTGCGACGTGTCGAGCACGAACATCTTGCGCGGGTCGTTGAACTCCGGCCATTCGACGCGGATCTGCGGCGGTGGCAGGTTGGGCTCGAGCGGGCCGGCGCCGAGGATGTACTCCCGCCACGAGCCGCGCTCGTAGTCGTCTTCCTTCGAGTCGAGCCGGAACTCGCGTCCGGCGATACCGAGGTACACGCGCCCGTCGGTTCCCGCGTTGTCGATGTTGCCCGTGATGATCTGGGCGAGGATGCCGGTGATGGCGGCCATGATGTTGCTCCTAACGCGCGGCGCGAGGGGGCCGCGGCTCTGGGAACAACGAGGCGCGGCGACGAACGAGTGATACGGCGCCGCTCGTGGCGGATCGGGTGGACGCGGCGCGGCCGTCGTGATGGCATCGGATGCATGAAACTCCTGGTCCTCGGTGGCACCGCGTTCCTCGGTCGCGCCGTCGCCGCCGAAGCGGTCGCCCGCGGGCACGCGGTGACGTGCCTCGCCCGCGGCACGGCGCCGGCGCCGGACGGCGTCGCGCTGGTGCGCAGCGATCGCGACGATGACGACGGCCTCGCCCCCGTCGCTGGCACGACGTGGGATGCCGTGATCGACGTTTCCCGCCAGCCCGGCCAGGTGCGCCGGGCGGTGCGCGATCTCGCTACCCATCACCGGGTGTTCGTCTCGACCGGCAATGTCTACGCCGCGTTCGACCGGCCCGAGCAGTCGGAGGACGCCGAGCTGCGGCATCCGCTCGA
>CAXTES010000008.1:24574-37982 GCA_964243215.1 uncultured Microbacterium sp.
GCCGAGCAGCGCCTCGACGGCGTGTACAACGCCACCGGGCCCACGACGACGCTCGGCGAGGTTCTCGAAACGTCGAAGCGGGTGGCGCGCAGCACCGCGATGGTGCGCCCGGTGCCACTCGACGTGCTGCGAGCGAACGCGGTGGCGGACTGGATGGGTCCGAAGTCGATGCCGCTGTGGATCGACGACCCCGAGTGGCGCTACTTCGCGACCTTGGACACGCGCCGCGCCCGGGCGGCGGGGCTGGTGACGCGTCCGCTCGACGAGACGCTCGCCGACACGCTCGCCTACGAGGAAGCGCGAGACGTGCCGCGCGGTGCGGGACTCACCGACGACGACGAACGCGAGCTGCGGCTCGGGCTGCGGTGAGCGTCAGCCCAGCACCTCGTGCACCGCGAAGGGCAACTCGGCGGCGAGTTCGCGCGCGAGGAAGCCGAGGCCCATCCGCTCGGTGAGCCGCGCCCCGGCACGCGCGTGCGCCCAGCTGCCCCACACCGCCGCGCGGACCGGTTCGACACCGCGTGCCGCGAACCCCGCGATCGCGCCGGCCAGCACGTCGCCGCTGCCCGACGTGCCCAGGCCCGGGCCGCCCACCGACACGGTGAACGCCCGTCCGTCCGGGGTGGCGATCGTTCCGTAGCAGTTGACGATCGCGTCGAAGCGAGCCGCGATCTCGGCGGCATCGGCGGCCCGGTCGTCTCCGAGGTCGCGGCCGAGCAGCAGCACCGCCTCCTCCTCGTTGGGGTTCAGCAGCACGGTGGCCGGCAGCGTCGCCCGGTCGACGTCGGGCAGCACCCCGAGCGCGTAGGCGTCGAGCACGAGGCATCCGACCCCCGTTTCGGCGACCGCCGCCAGGGTGTCGCGCGTCTCGGCGGGGTTGTCGAAACCGGGACCGACCAGCACCGCGTCGGCCCCGCTCACCTCGTCGCGCAGCTGCCCCTCGAACGGGTCGGTCGCGTGCGCGGGCAGCGAGAAGACCGCCGCCTCGGGCATCATGACGCCCAGCTGCTCTTCGATCGATGCGGGTACGACGAGCCCGAGGCGGCCGGCGCCGACGCGCAGCGCCGCCTCGCCGGCGAGCAGCGCCGCACCGGGGGCGCGCCGGGATCCGCCGACCACCATCACCCGGCCGCGCGTCTTCTTCGAGTTGCCCGGGTCGGGCATCCCCCACCCGCGCAGCAGCTCGGGCGTGACCTCGTCACTCGGGTGCGACATCGGACTTGCCCGGGTGCACGGTCACCTCCGCACCCTCGCGCTGCAGGTGGTCGACCGTGGAGAACTCGACGAGCTCCCATCCGGCATCCGTCCGCCGGATGTGGGTGACGGAGGCGTTGAGCACCGTATGGGATGCCGCGAAGTCGAGCAGCTGCGCCTCCTCCATCGGCAGCAGCAGGTACAGGAACAGCATCACCACGGCATCGTGCGCGACGATGAGCGCCGTGTCACCGGGCACCTCGAGCGCATCGCGCAGGAACGAACGCAGCCGCATGGCGACATCGGCCCACGACTCGCCGCCCGGCGGCCGGTGGTAGAACTTCCCGAGGTGGCGTCGGCGTTCGGCCTCTTCGGGATGCCGTGCCATGACGCCGCGCCAGGTCAACAGGTCGAGGATGCCGAGTTCCCGGTCGCGCAGCCGCTCGTCGACGATCGCGACCGGCGCGTCTTCGTCGGTCTCGCCCAACGCGAGGGTCAGCGTCTGGCGCGCGCGCAGGTACGGCGACACCCAGTACACGTCGATGCCGGCCCGCGCCTGCGAGAGCCACGTGCCGAGCGCGGTCGCCTGCTCCTGACCGGTGTCGGACAACGGCACGTCGGCGTCGCGGATGTCGAGGTCGATCACCTCGAGCCCGCCGAGCTCCGCATTCGTCGCCGCCGTGTTGCCGACGCTTTCGCCGTGTCGAACCAGCCAGAGATCGTTGACCGTCATTGGCTCAGGCTAGGGCGGCACCCCGCGCCGCGGGAGGCCGTTGCTCAGGTGGCCGAGCTGTTGTAGCACAGCAGGGCGCCGGTCGCCTTCAGGTCGTCCGGCGTCGCGGCGCGAGGCACCTCGACCGTCGTGAGCGCGGTGTTGCCGACCGAGGGGAACCGTTCCCGATAGTCGTCCAGCGGCAGCCCCAGCATCCAGCACAGCAGCAGCCGGATGACGGTCCCGTGCGACACGACGGCGACCTGGGAGTCCTCCGGAACGGACTGCAGCAGGTCGACGATGCCGGCCAGGGCCCGCTGCAGGGCCACCTCCCCCACTTCGCCGCCGGGGAGCGGATGCTTCGCAGGGTGCGCGGTGAACGCCGCGAGCTCCCGGGGGAAACGCTCGTGCATCTCGTCGCGGGTCAGTCCCTCGCCCTGGCCGAAGTCCACCTCGCGCACCCGAGCATCGATGCGCGGTGTCAGCCCGGCGGCCTCGGCCAACGGCCGAGCGGTCATCACCGCGCGGGACAGGTCGCTGGAGACGATCGCCGCGAGGGGCGTGCTCCTGCCCCACGCTTCGAGCGCTCGCGCCTGCTGTCTGCCGCGCTCGGTGAGCGGAACGTCGGATGCCCCGGCATACCGATGGCCCTCGTGCCAGATGGTTTCGCCGTGGCGGAGCAGGTGCAGCGTGATCATTCCGCGAGCCTGTCACGCCGAGGGACCTGGGGGCGGGTGCGGGTCTTGAGGTGGCGTGGAGCGCGGGCGTATGCATTTTCGATGCTGAAGGTCGATAGTTGGAATTCCCGATGAGAGTAGATCGCCTTGTCTGGCTGGATAACTTATCCACAGTTCAGACCTTTCTTCGATGGATGTCGGAGGCCACTGCTCGAATGTGGGTATGGAAGCAGCGACCGCCGACATCCGCGCCGCACTCGACGCCGTCGATGCCGCGTGGCCGTCGCGCGGCACGGATCGACAGGCGGATGCCGCGGCGATGACCGACGCCGCGCTGCTGGCCGTGAACGAGGCCGTTGCCGGTGCCCGGCGTCGATTGGACGCCCTGCACACCCGTGTTGCCGCGGAGATCGCCCGGCGTTCGCGTCCGGAGCTGGGCAAGGAAGGTCTGGCACGCAAGACCGGGCACCGCACGCCCGCGAAGCTGATCGCCGCCGCCACCGGCGGACATCCCGGCGACGCGGCGCGGCTGATCCAGGTCGGCGAGGCAACGCAGCACAGGACGCTGTTCGGCGGCGGACGCGCGCCGGCTCGGCATCCGCACGTTGCCGCCGGCCTCGCGGCCGGGGCGATCAGCGTCGATGCTGCGGCGGCCATCACCGCGATGCTGGCGAGGGTGTCGATGCGGGTGGACCCCGGGCGGCTCGATGCGGCGGAGGAAACGATCGTCGCGCAGGCGGCGCTGTTGTCACTCAGCGAGTTGGGCGCCGTGCTGCGCCGGGCGGAGGCGTACCTCGACCCCGACGGGCTCGAGCCGGCGATCGGCGACCTGCGCGGTGAGCGGTCGCTGCGGATCAGCGAGGACCGCGACGGGATGACCGTGTTCACGGCCCGGCTCGACCCGGAGACCGCGGCACCGATCAAGGCCGCCATCGAGGCGATCGTCACCCACCAGTTGCGCACCAGCCGTGGTCGCAACCATCCCGACCGCGCCGAGCACCATGGTGGTGACGAGGCGCATGCCGGCGGCGCGGCCGCAGCCGGCCGGGACTCGGACGGTGGCGGCGAGGACTGGTGTGGCCGCGATGGCGGCGAGGTCCGCGATCCCGCCGGCCCGGTGGCCGAGGAGACGCGGACGATCCCCCAGCTGCAAGCCGACGCGCTCGCCGCGATCTGCCGCCACGCCCTCGGATGCGATCGCACCGAACTCCCGCTGGCATCGACGACCGTCGTCGTGCGCATCCCCCTGGAAGCGCTGGCGGACGGCACCGGCGTCGCCACGATCGACGGGATGACGCAGCCGATCGACGTCGGCACGGCCCGTCGGATGGCCGCTCAGGGTCAGGTCATTCCGTGCGTGCTCGGCGGCGACAGCGAGGTCCTCGACTTCGGCCGCGCGAAGCGGTTCTTCACTCCGGCTCAGCGCCTGGCGCTGGTCGAACGCGACGGTGGGTGCGCCTTCTGCGGGCTTCCACCGGACATGACGGAGGGCCATCACCTTCGGTGGTGGGATCGCGACGCCGGTCCGACCGATCTGCGCAACGGCATCCTCCTGTGCACCGCGTGCCACCACCGCATCCACGACGACGGCTGGGAGATCCAGATCGACCCGCCGCCGGGCGGTGATCCGACGGGCGGCACCGTCTGGTTCATTCCGCCGGCCTATCTCGACCCGTCCCGGACGCCGCGGCTCGGAGGTCGACGACGATTCGACCCGGCGCTGTGGCGACTCGCGGCCTGATCCGGCGGAGGGCGGCCCCGAGAATCGAAAGGGAGTGGATGTCAGGATGGGCGCGTGATAACGACGCTCGCCGTGGCCGGCTACCGGTCGCTGCGCGATGTGGTGCTGGCGCTCGGCCCGCTCACCGTCGTGACGGGACCGAACGGATCCGGCAAGTCGAACCTCTACCGGGCGATGCGGCTGCTCTCGGCCGCGGCGGGCGGCGGGCTCGTCGGCGCCGTCGCACGTGAAGGCGGCCTCGCGTCCCTGCTGTGGGCCGGTCCCGAGCAGGGTGGCACCCAAGGCACCGTCCGCAAGCGGCCCATTGCCGTCCAGCTGGGTTTCGCTTCCGATGAACTCGGCTACCTCGTCGACCTCGGCCTGCCGCAGCTCGACCGGAATCGCAGCGTGTTCGGCAACGACCCCGAGATCAAGCGCGAGCAGGTCTTCGCCGGGCCCGTCCCCAAGCCGTCCAGCCTTCTGGTCGACCGACTCCGGGCCGTCACGCGTGTCCGCGACAGCACCTGGGTCACGGTGCGCCAGGCGCTCGAACCGTTCGACAGCATCGTCACCGACCTCGCCGACGGCGACACCGGGCCCGAGATGCTCGCGCTGCGGCGACTGCTCGGCGGCTGGCGGTTCTACGACTCGTTCCGGATCGATCCGGATGCCCCGTCGCGCCAGCCCCAGGTCGGCACCCGCTCCTACACCCTCGCGCACGGCGGCGAGAACCTCGCCGCGGTATGGGCGACCACGACCGAGGCCGGTCACGGCGGCGCCCTCGACGCGGAGGTGGAGCGCGCCTTTCCCGGCGCTTCGGTCGGCGTCGAGGCATCCGACGGACGATTCCGGCTCGTGATGCATCAGCCCGGCCTGCTCCGACCGCTCGAGATGAGCGAACTGTCCGACGGCACCCTCCGCTACCTGCTGCTGTGCGCTGCGCTGCTGCCGGCCCGGCCCGCTCCGCTTCTCGTGCTGAACGAGCCCGAATCCAGCCTGCATCCGTCGCTGCTCGCACCGCTCGCCCGGCTGATCGCTGAGGCGTCCGCACACACGCAGGTTCTGGTGGTGACCCACGCGGAACGGCTCTCGAGCGAGCTCGAGCGCGCCGGTGCCCTGACGCACCGGCTCCGCGCCGACCTCGCCGGCACCGCGGTCGACGGGCAGGGGATGCTGGACCGCCCGGCGTGGAACTGGGGATCGCGATGAGCCGCGTGCTCGGCGTCGAGCATCCCGCCGCTAGGCGGCGACCCCCGAGAACAGCCGCCGCTGCGTCGCGCGCCATCCGTCGAGGTAGGGCTGGATCCACGACGGATCCTCGCTCAGATCGCGGCTGCCACTGGACGCCAGCCCCGGCGCCCCCGGCGTCGCGAACGCGCGGAACACGTGGTGCATGAACAGGCGGTGATACTCGGTGAGATAGATGTCGCTCACCCGCTTCAGCGACGCCGCCGACAGCGCCGGCGACGCGCCGGACACCTCGAGCACGACCGTGTTCTCCTCGTTCGAGGTCGTCGACGCGATCGAGTAGTTCGCCGAGCCGGTCAGTATCGCGGGCGTCTCGGTCAGCGGATCGATGAGGATCACCTTCAGGTGGATGTACCGCACGTGGGTGTTGAAACCCGTCAGGGTCTCGGCCGCCCAGTGCTCCAGTGAGCTCGTCAGATGCGCGCCCCACACCACCCGAACGTTGTCGTCGCCCGGATGGATGCTGCCGGACGCGTCCGGCCGAGTGTCCAGCAGCACCGTCCGCGGATAGTCCCGCGCCTGGGCGAGCCGGTCGCGGAAGACGCTGTTCAGGCCGAACGCGCCCGTCAGGTGGACGCTGGACGAACCCTCGTCGAAACGCGCGGCGTACCGGTCGAGCAGGTCGCTGTCGCGCGAGCGCGGCGAGAACACGGTGGCCCCGAACGGGTTGGTCTCGGCGTTGTGCTGCTCCGACCACACACGCAACTGCCCCGTCGTGCTCGGTCCGTGCAACTGCTCCCAGTACTCCAGGAACGACGCGGCGATCGCGCGGTCGTGGATGAGGTGGCCGACGTTGGAGTGCCCGAAGATCGCGCCCTGCGTGAGGTTCGTCGAACCGGTCCACACCGCGACCGGTTCGTCGTCGTGCAGCAGGACGAGGAACTTGTTGTGCTGCAGCGCGGACTCGTTCGCCGCGGTGCGCCACGTGACGATGTCATCGATCCCGGCGAGCGTGGCCGCCGCGCGGCTGCTCGCCGCGGTCGTGTCGTTGTCGAGCTCGGACGCCTCCGAATCTCGGTCGCGCCCGTGCACCACCAGGCTCACGTCCACGCCCCGGTCGCGAGCCTGGGCCAGCGCGGCGAGCCCGTCCTTCCACGTGAACTCGTAGAACGCACCGCGCAGCGACCACGTGGCATCCGTCGCCATCGCGCACACCCGCCCGAACGCCTCGCCGAGGCCGCGCGAGAGCCATGCCCACGCGCTCGAGGCCGGATCGGCCAGCTCGACCGAGGGAGCGCCGAACTTGGCGTTCCACGCCTGCGACCCGGCGACGCCGCGGTTGAACCAGACGCCGTGGATGCCGTCGTCCTCCGCCTCGGTGGTCACATCGACGTCGGCGAAGGCGCCGAGCTGAGGCGACGCGACGGGTCCGAGCAGTGTCGCGACCCGGTAGGTGTAGTCGTGCTCGGGCTTGGCGGTGTAGTCCCCCCACTGGAACGCCTGCACCGGATGCCGGCGCGTGGAGAAGTTCTGCCCCGGCGCCGGGCTCGGCACCACCGACCGGAACACCTTCATCCCGCGCAGCCAGTACGTCTCGTCCTCGGTGTGGTCGGTGCGGCGGATCGCGAAACCGAGCGCGGCGGAGTGCTCCAGGTCGTCGAGGTCGAAGCCGAGCAGCACCGCGTGCGTCCCGGCGATCGCCTGCACGGTGACGCCGTTGTCGTGAACTGAATGGCGCATCACGCCTCCCGAAGGACAGAGGCGTGGTGGCGCCGGATTAGTACCCGACGCGCGTGGATCCCCCGTCTGTTCTCAGGATGCCGCGTCGCGCCGTCCTCCGAAACGGCACACTGGACCAATGCGCAGCGTTGAGCGATGAGCCGCACACCGATCGCGGACTACGCGTTCCTGTCCAACTCGCGAACCGGCGCCCTGGTCAGTCGCGACGGGTCGGTGGACTGGCTGTGTCTGCCGCGGTTCGACAGCACGCCCGCGCACGCGCGGCTTCTCGACGACGCGGCCGGATACCTGAGCCTCCGGCCCGCCGGTGCGGCGACCGCCGAGCGGGGATATCTGCCACAGAGTCTGATCCTCGAGACCACCTGGACGACGGCATCCGGTCGGCTGGTCGTCCTCGACGCGATGAGCCTCGGCGAGCACGAGAGAGGACACGACCTCGGCCGGAACGCGCCGAGCATCCTGCTGCGCAACGCCCGGTGCATCGCGGGCGAGGTCGAGGTGGTCGTCGAGTGGTGTCCGCGCCCGGAGCTCGGGCTGGTGCATCCCCACCTGATTCCCGTCGCCGGCGGCCTGCTCAGCCGCGGTGGACCCACGCAGCTCATGCTGTCGGCGACCATCCCGCTCGAGGTCGACGCGGCCGTGGCGCGCGGCACGGTGCACCTGAGCGCCGGCGATGACCTCGCCGTCTCGATCGAGCAGGCGGACGCGTGGGATCCGCCGCCGGTGGCCCGGGACGGACGCGACATCGTGCATCGGATCCGGCAGGCGCAGGAGGCGTGGACGAGCTGGTCGGACCTGCACCAGCGGTACGAGGGACCACTGCGCGACCTCGTCCACCACAGCGGCGTCGTGCTGCAGGGCCTCAGTTACGCCCGGAGCGGCGCCATCCTCGCCGCCGCGACAACGAGCCTCCCCGAGGGCGTCGGCACATCCCGCACGTGGGACTACCGCTACACGTGGGTCCGCGACGCCAGCCTCACGATGCGGGGCCTGTTCATCGCCGCGTGTCCGGACGAGGCATCCCGGTTCTTCGAGTTCCTCGCCCGGGCCAGCTCGACGCAGCTCGAGCGCGGGATGCCGATGCAGATCATGTTCGGGATCGGTGGCGAACGCGATCTGACCGAGCGGGAGCATCCGCAGCTTTCCGGATGGCGAGACAGCGCGCCGGTGCGCACCGGCAACGGCGCGTGGTCGCAGCGACAGCAGGACGTGTACGGGGCGCTGCTGGATGCCGCGTACGTCCTGCGCGATCAGCTCGGCGAGCTCGACGAGTCCGGTCGTGCGCTGCTGGTCGCCGCGGTCGAAGCCGCCGCGGCCGGGTGGCGCACCCCCGATCACGGGATCTGGGAGATCCGGGGCCCGCAGCGCCGCTACCTGCACAGCACCCTGATGTGCTGGGTGGCGCTGGATCGCGGGCTCGCGCTGGCCGACATGCTCGGCGTCTCCGACCGGGTGCACAGGTGGGAGTCGGTGCGGACCGAGATCCGCCAGGCGATCGAGACCGAGGGATGGAACAACGAGGCCGGCGCGTTCACGCAGAGCTTCGGCAGCACCGAACTGGACGGCGCGACGCTGCTGCTCGTGCTCACCGGCTTCGCGGCGCCCGACGACGCGCGCTTCGCCGCCACCCTCGACGCGATCATGCGCGACCTGGTCGACGGCCGCGGTCTCGTCCGGCGCTACGCCGCCGACGACGGACTAGCCGGTGACGAGGGCAGCTTCCTGCTGTGCACGTTCTGGCTCGCCGAAGCACTCGCGACCGTCGGCCGTACCGACGAGGCGCGCACCGTTCTCGAGCGCGCGGCCGGGTACGCCAACGACCTCGGCCTGCTCGCCGAGCAGGTCGACGCCGAGACGGGCGAGCTGCTCGGCAACTTCCCGCAGGCGTTCAGCCACCTCGGCCTCGTCATCGCCGCGCAGGCGCTGGCCGACGCGGTGGAACGGAGCGAGGTCGCGACGCACTGACCGCGCAGGCCGGTTCAGTTCTCGACGGCAGGACGCAACGTGGCCGGATCGACCGCGTCGAGGACGAGGCGGTACCCCATGCCCGACTCGGTGAGCAGATGACGCGGGCGTGCGGGATCGGCCTCGAGCTTCTTGCGCAGCTGGGCGATGTACAGGCGCAGGTAGCCGGTGTCGGTCACATGCTCGCTGCCCCAGATCTCGGTCAGCAGCGTGCGGCGCGACACCAGCCGCCCGGGGTGGCGCACCAGGTACTCCAGGACGTGCCATTCCGTCGGCGTCAGGCGGACCCCGGCGCCGGCGCGCGTCACGGTCTTGGTCGCGAGGTCCACCGTCACCGCGCCGAAGGTCACCACCGGCTCGGCCGGCGTATCGGTCGGCGCCGCGCGACGGGTCAGCGCGCGCAACCGGGCGAGCAGCTCATCCATCTGGAAAGGCTTGGTGACGTAGTCGTCGGCGCCGGCATCCAGAGCGTCGACTTTGTCGCCGGCTCCGGTTCGGCCCGACACGACGAGAATCGGCACGTTCGTCCACCCGCGCAGCGCCCGGATCACCTGCGATCCGTCGAGCCGCGGCATCCCCAGATCCAGCATGACGACGTCGGGATGCTCGGATGCCGCCCTCGCGATCGCCTCGGCGCCGTCCGACGCGGTGACGACGACGTAGCCGTGCGCGCCGAGGGTGATACGCAGCGCTCGCAGGATCTGCGGGTCGTCGTCGGCGAGCAGGATCTTCATCGCTGCCCATCCTCGACGACCGGCAGGGCGACGACCACGGTGAGCCCGCCGCCGGGGGTGTCTTCAGCCCACATCGATCCGCCCATGCCCTCCGCGAAACCGCGCGACAGCGCGAGCCCGAGACCGAGGCCGGTCGTGTTGTCGGTGTCGCCGAGCCGCTGGAACGGCGTGAAGATGTCGCCGAGGCGCGCCTCGGCCACACCCGGTCCGTGATCGATCACGCGGACCTCGGCGGTGCCGCCGAGACGGCTCGTCGTGACGCGCACGCGCGAGCCGGCCGGCGCGTACCGCACCGCATTGGCGAGCACGTTGACCACGACCCGCTGCAGCAGCACCGGGTCGGCCTGCACCGGCGGCAGCTGCGGATCGAGCGCGAGATCGACGGATGCCGGGCCCAGACCGAGTTCGTCCACCGAGGACAGCACCACGTCGGCGGCATCGACGCTCGCCAGTGACACCGCCAGGACACCGGCCTGCACGCGGCTGACATCGAGCAGATCGGTGACCAGGGACGTCAGTGCCTGCAGGCTCTCGTCGGCGGTGGCCAGCAGGTCGTGACGGTCGGCGTCGCTGAGCCCGGCTGCCTCGGTGCGCAGTCCGCTGACGGCGGCGACCGCCGACGCGAGCGGACGGCGCAGATCGTGACTGAGCGCCGACAGCAGCGCCGTGCGCACCTGGTCGGTCTCGGCCAGCGCGTCGGCCGCGGCCGCGGAAGCGACGAGATCCTCGTGTTCCAAAGCGGCATCCAGCTGCGTAGCGATGACGTCGAGCAGCCGCCGTTCCGCGGCATCCACGTCGCCGTACAGCTCCAGCGCGCCCCGCTGACCGACCGGCACGCTCGTGACCCGACCCGACGGCTCGCCGTCGGTCGAGAGCACGCGGCCGTCGGGCGCGACCAAGCGCACGCCGGCGAGCCGGAATGCCTCACGAGCCTGGGTGACCAGCGCGGTCACCGCGCTCTGACCGCGCAGCACGCTGCCGGCGACATGCGCGAGCAGCTCGGACTCTGCGGCGCCACGGCGTGCGGCCCGCGCGCGACGCGCGGCCTGGTCGACGATGTAGCTGACCAATGCCGCATTGATCACGTACAGCAGCAGCCCGTACAGCTGCACCGAGTCGGCGATACGCACGGTGTACAGCGGCGCGACGAAGAAGAAGTCCAGCGTGAGTCCGGACAGCACGGCGGCGAAAAGCGCGGGCCAGATCCCGCCGATCAGCGCGACCAGCACGACCAGCAGCTGGAACGCCAGCACGTCGGTCGTGATCGTCTCGTCGGCGCGGGTGGCGACCAGCAGCCAGGTCAGCAGCGGTCCGCACAGCAGCGCCACGACGAAGCCGAGCAGCCGCCGGCGCGGGCTCAGGGCGCCGCCGGACAGCTTGGGCAGCCAGATCCGGCCGCCCGCGGCCGCGTGCGTGACGATGTGCACGTCGATGTCGCCGGATTCGCGGATGACGGTCGCGCCGATACCCGGACCGGTCAGGGCGGCGGCGACCCGGCCGCGGCGGCTGACGCCGATTACGAGCTGCGTGGCACCCTGCGACCGGGCGAACTCGACGAGCGTGCGCGGCACCTCGTCTCCGACCACCTGGTGGTAGGAGCCCCCGAGCGATTCGACGAGGTCGCGCTGAGCCGCGAGCAGCTGCGGGCTGCCCGACCGGAGGCCGTCCTGGGTGGTCACGTGCACCGCGACCAGCTCGCCGCCGGACGACCGGGCCGCGATGCGCGCGCCGCGTCGCAGCAGCGTCTCGCCCTCCGGTCCTCCCGTCAGCGCCACCACCACCCGCTCGCGGGTCTGCCAGGTCGAGTGGATGCCGTGCTGGCTGCGGTACGTCTGCAGCGCGCTGTCGACCTCGTCGGCCAGCCACAGCAGCGCGAGCTCGCGCAACGCGATGAGGTTGCCGAGGCGGAAGTAGTTCGACAGCGCCGCATCGACGCGCTCGGCGGGATACACCAGTCCCGCCGACAACCTGTCTCGCAGCGACTGCGGCGCGAGGTCGACGACCTCGATCTGATCGGCGGAGCGCACGACGGCATCCGGCACGGTCTCGCGCTGAGCCACCCCGGTGATCTGCTCGACGACGCCGTTGAGCGACTCGATGTGCTGGATGTTGACGGTCGTGATCACGTCGATCCCGGCGTCGAGCAGCTGTTCGACGTCCTGCCAGCGCTTGGCGTGAGGCGATCCGGAGACGTTGCTGTGGGCGAGTTCGTCGACGAGCGCGATCGCAGGATGCCGCGCCAGGACCGCATCGGCATCCATTTCGTCGAGCGTGACCCCGCGGTGTTCGACGGCACGCCGCGGAATCACCTCGAGACCGTCGGCCTGGGCGCGGGTCGCGGCTCGGCCGTGGGTCTCGACGATGGCGACGACCACATCGGCGCCCTCGTCCCGCAGCCGCCGGCCCTCCTCGAGCATCTCGAACGTCTTGCCGACGCCGGGGGCGGCGCCCAGCAGCACCCGCAGTCGACCTCGCGTCATCGCCGCCTCACGCGCCTCAGCCGCCCGAGGCGTCGAGGGCCAGGTTCAGTTGGAGCACGTTCACCCGCGGTTCCCCGAGGAACCCGGCATCCCGTTGCTGAATCATAGACCGCACCAGTTCGCGCACCCGCTCGGGGTCGATCCCCCGGGCAGCGGCGACCCGGTCGACCTGCTGCATCGCGTACGCGGGGCTGATGTGCGGGTCGAGCCCGGAAGCGGACGCGGTCACCGCGTCGGGAGGGATGCTGCCGGGGTCGACGCCGTCCAGCTGCGAGACGGCGGCTTTGCGCTCGGTGATCGCCGCGACGAGGTCGGGGTTCTCGGGCCCGAGGTTGCTGCCGCCGGACGAGCCGCCGTCGTACGCGGCGGCGGACGGCCGGGACTGAAAGTACTGCGGCAACGGGTCGCCGTCGGAATCGGCGAACGACTGCCCGATGAGAGCGGACCCGACCGGATCGCCTGATCCGTCGCGCACCAGCGAGCCGTTCGCCTGCCAGGGCAGGACCAGCTGTCCGACCGCGGTGATCACCGCGGTGTAACCGATGCCGAGCACGATCGTGAACACGAGCATGAGGCGCACCGCGGTGCCGGCGGTGCGCAGGGTGGCGTTTCGCATGGGACGTCCTTCGGGGTCAGAAACCGGGCAGCAAGCTCACGACGAGGTCGATGAGCTTGATGCCGACGAACGGGGCGATCACGCCGCCGACGCCGTAGATGAGCAGATTTCGGCTGAGGATGCGGGACGCCCCGGCGGCTCGGTAACGAACCCCCCGCAGTGCCAGCGGGATGAGTATCACGATGATGACGGCGTTGAAGATGATGGCGCTGGTCACCGCGGAAGCCGGGGAGTGCAGGTGCATGACGTTCATCGCCGCCAGGCCGGGGAACACCCCCAGGAACATCGCCGGGATGATCGCGAAGTACTTGGCGATGTCGTTCGCGAGCGAGAACGTCGTCAGTGCACCGCGGGTGATCAGCAGTTGCTTGCCGATGCGCAC
>CAXTES010000009.1:0-8016 GCA_964243215.1 uncultured Microbacterium sp.
CGGCTTGATTGAACATCGAGAAGATGTCGTCGTAATCACCGGATGTCTGGAACCTGGTGTTGCCGCGGCCCTGCCCGAACATGCTGAACACGTCCTCGAAGCCGCCGTTGGCGCCGCCGGCGGAGAAGCGCGCGCCGGATCCCATCGCGCGGATCTGGTCGTACTCGGTGCGCTGGTCCTTATCGGACAGCACCGAATAGGCCTCGCTGATCTCCTTGAACTTCGCTTCGGCGCCCGCGTCACCCGCGTTCGAGTCGGGATGGTACTTGCGCGCGAGCTTGCGATACGTCTTCTTCAGGTCGGCATCCGACACGTCCTTGGAGACGCCGAGGATGCTGTAGAAGTCCTTGTCGAACCAGTCCTGACTGGCCATGCGTGCTCCTCGGGGCCTACTCGGCCGGAACCGCGACGACGACCTTCGCGGGTCGCAGTTCGACGGATCCGAGCCGGTAACCGGTCTCGACGACCTCGAGGATCGTCGCCTCGGTCACGCCGGGCGTCGGCGCTTGGAAGATCGCTTCGTGCTGCTGCGGGTCGAACGGCTCGCCGGCCGCGCCGTACGTCTCGACGCCCATGCGCTCCACGATGCCACGCAGCTTCTCGGCGATCGCCCAGAACGGGCTGCCCTCGACCAGATCGCCGTGCTTCTCGGCACGGTCGACATCGTCGAGCACCGGCAGCAAGCCTTTGGCCACGGAGCCCTTGGCACGCTCGATCTCCACGTCGCGCTGCTCTTCGGTGCGGCGCCGGTAGTTCGCGTACTCGGCCTGCAGACGCTTCAGGTCGTGCAGCAGCGCGGACTCGAGGTCGGCGAGCGTGGCATCCTCCGCTGCGGCATCCGCGTTCTGCTCCGCGCCCAGGATGTCATCGACGGTCAGTTCATCGTCGGGCGAGTCGAGGTCGGAGACCTGCGCCTCCGACCCCTCCTCCCGCTCCGGCTCGGGGACCTCGTCCGGCCCGCCGGGCGCGTTGCCGTCCTTCTTCGCCATTACTTCTTCTCTTCGTCGTCGTCCACGACCTCGGCGTCGACGACGTCCTCCTCGGGGTTGGGCACGTTCCCGCCGCCGGGCTCATTGGCCGCCGGGTCGGGGGTCTCGCCCGCCGCCTGCGAGGAGCGGTAGATCGCCTCGCCCAGCTGGCTCTGACTCTGGTTCAGCTTGTCGTACGCGTTCTTCACCGCGTCGTCATCGTCGCCGGCCAGCGCCGTCTTGAGCGCGTCGACATCCGCCTGCACGGAGTTCTTCACCTCGTCGGGCAGCTTGTCGGCGTTGTCCTTGATCAGCTTGTCGATCGAGTACGACAGCGTCTCGGCCTGGTTGCGGGTCTCGGCCGACTCGCGCCGCTTCTTGTCCTCCGCGGCGTGCTCCTCGGCCTCGCGCACCATGCGCTCGATGTCGTCCTTAGGCAGCGACGAGCCGCCGGTGATCGTCATCGACTGCTCCTTGCCGGTGCCCTTGTCCTTCGCCGACACGTTGACGATGCCGTTCGCGTCGATGTCGAAGGTGACCTCCACCTGCGGGATGCCGCGCGGCGCCGGCGCGATGCCGGTCAGCTCGAAGGTGCCGAGCGGCTTGTTGTCGCGGGTGAACTCGCGCTCGCCCTGGAACACCTGGATCGCGACCGACGGCTGGTTGTCGTCGGCGGTGGTGAACGTCTCACTGCGCTTGGTCGGGATGGTGGTGTTGCGCTCGATGAGCTTGGTCATGATGCCGCCCTTGGTCTCGATGCCGAGACTCAGGGGGGTCACGTCGATCAGCAGAACGTCCTTGCGCTCGCCACGCAGCACGCCGGCCTGCAGGGCGGCGCCGACCGCGACGACCTCATCCGGGTTCACGCCCTTATTGGGCTCCTTCCCCCCGGTCTCGGACTTGACGAGTTCGCTGACGGACGGCATCCGGGTCGACCCACCGACGAGCACGACGTGGTCGATGTCGCCGACCTTGATGCCCGCCTCGCGGATGACGTCGTCGAAGGGCTTCTTCGTGCGGTCCAGCAGGTCTTTGGTCAGATCCTCGAACTTCGCGCGCGTAATCGTCTCGGACAGCGATACCGGGCCGTTCTCGGTCAGCGACAGGTACGGCAGGTTCACGCTCGTGCTGGTGGAGCTGGAAAGCTCCTTCTTGGCCTGCTCGGCGGCCTCCTTGAGGCGCTGCAGCGCGATCTTGTCCTTCGAGACATCCACTCCGGTGGTGTCCTTGAACTGCTTGATGAAGTAGTCGACCAGGCGCTGATCCCAGTCGTCGCCACCGAGGCGGTTGTCGCCGGCGGTGGAGCGCACCTGGATCGTGGAGAAGTCGTCGTCCTTGCCCACCTCGAGCAGCGACACGTCGAAGGTTCCGCCACCGAGGTCGAACACGAGGATGAGCTCGTCTTCCTTGCCCTTGTCCAGGCCGTACGCGAGCGCTGCCGCGGTCGGCTCGTTGATGATGCGCAGCACGTTCAGGCCGGCGATCTCGCCGGCTTCCTTCGTGGCGTGTCGCTCGGCGTCGTTGAAGTACGCGGGCACCGTGACGACGGCATCCGTGACCGAGTCGCCCAGGTACTGCTCGGCGTCGCGCTTGAGCTTCTGCAGGATGCGGGCGGACACCTCCTGCGGGGTGTAGTTCTTGCCGTCGATCGACTGGGTCTTCCAGTCGGTGCCCATGTGGCGCTTGACGGACGTGATGGTGCGGTCGACGTTCGTGACGGCCTGGCGCTTGGCGGTCTCGCCGACGAGCACCTCGCCGTCCTTGGTGAAGGCGACCACCGACGGGGTCGTGCGGAAGCCCTCGGCGTTCGCGATGACTTTGGGCTCGCCGCCCTCGAGCACGCTCACGACGGAGTTCGTCGTACCGAGGTCGATTCCAACTGCACGGGGCATCTGTTTCTCCTGTAAGTCCTGATCCGTGGCTCCCTGAGACCTGAGCCGTGATGACTCAAGGCTATCGGCTGGGCGCCGGGGCGTCAAATGAAGTTGATATGAAATGGCTCAAGTTTGCGTGTGCGCTGAGAGGGGATGCGGGCGCGCACGAGTCTCTCTTGCGGCGTGCCGGAGGTCGGCATAATCTGCGCTCAGCGCAGCCCGCCGCGTCGACGGGCCGCGCCAGGACGCGAGCGCTGGGCCGCGTCCAGACTGCGATTCGGAGTCGTCGTGCGACGCGATGTTGCGTCGTCGGCTATCCGCCCAGCTCATCGCGACGGAAGGAATCGACTGATGAGGATGAACAATCGGCTGGCGGCGCTCGTGATCGCCACCGCGGCGGGAGCAGCGATCTTCGGGGCGTCGCCCGCGCTCGCCGCACCCGGCGGGCAGTCCTACACCTGCACGGGAGGCGACATCCCGTCCGGGACCTACAGCAGCCTGGTCGTCGCCGGGCAGTGCAGCGTGCCGGCGGATGCCGTGATCACGGTCACCGGAAATGTCAGGGTGAACCAGGGCGCTGCACTCGACGCCCAGAGCGCGCCGTCCACGATCACGATCGGCGGCGACGTGACCGGTCTGCCGGGGTCGCTGGTGGGCCTCGGCTGTCAGCCGCCGTCCTACACCGGCAATTCGGCGCACACGTGCGTCGTCGACCCGGACGGGCACTCCACCATCAAGGTGAGTGGCAACATCACGCTGACCAAGCCGGCGGTCGTGCTGCTGAACGGGATCACGGTCACCAAGAACGTGACGGTCGTGGGGGGTGGATCGGCGGACATCCCGTGGTCGATCAAGAACAACATGATCGGCGGCAACGTGACCGTGACCGGTCAGACCACCAACTGGGTCGGGCTGCTGTTCAACACGATCGGCGGCAACGTGACGCTGTTGCACATCGCGGTGACCGATACCGATCCGGGCGCTCCGGGCGTCTTCATCGTCCGCAACACGATCGCGCGGAACCTCATCTGCTACGACCTGACCCCCGGAGTCTCCGGAGGGTTCGTGCCGGGCTCGGTCAACGTCGTGGGTGGTCACGCGCTCGGCCAGTGCGCCGCTCTGGTCTGAGCCGCAGCGATATCACCTCATCCGTCGCCTGCGCCGCTTCCGCAGGCGACGGATGAGCGACCTGCGCTTCTGCTCGGGGGCATCGGTGCGGCGGTAGCCTGGGCACGCGTCGCGACGTCGCGACGTGGCATCCCTCGACGTCGACGGATGCCTGCCGTGCAGCACCGAGGAGGCCGACGGTGAGCAACGTGGATCCCGGGCGCGTCTCGGCGGAGGGTATCGCGGCGGTCGCCTCGGGCGAGCAGCTGCCCGAACGCACCCGTCGCGGACCCGTCATCGCGTGGGGGCTGTGGGACTGGGGGTCGGCCGCCTTCAACGCCGTCGCCACCACGTTCGTGTTCACGGTGTACCTGACCAGCTCGCCGTTCGGCGACACCACGACGACATCGGCGGCGCTGTCGTGGGCCCTGGCCGGCGCGGGAATCGTCGTGCTGCTGACCGCGCCGATCATCGGGCAGCGGACGGATGCCTCGGCCCGCCGGAAGCTGTGGCTGGCGATCAACACCGCCGTGGTCGTGGTGTGCCTGGCGCTGATGTTCTTCGTTCGCGAGGACCCCGTCTACCTGTGGTTCGGACTCGGGCTGCTCGCGGTCGGCACGGTGTTCTACGAACTCGCCGCCGTCAACTACAACGCGATCCTCGCGCAGGTCTCGTCAGCGCGGTCGGTGGGGAAGGTCTCCGGCTTCGGCTGGGGCATGGGCTACATCGGCGGGATCGTGCTGCTGCTGATCGTGTACTTCGGCTTCATCCACCCCGACGTCGGACTTTTCGGGGTCACGGATGCCGACGGGCTGTCGGTGCGGGTCTCGATGGTGATCGCGGCAGTGTGGTTCGCGCTGTCGGCGCTGCCGGTCTTCTTCGCCGTCCCCGAGAACAAGCCGGTCGGGCTCGGGCGCGCGCGGGTGGGCTTCTTCGCGTCCTACGGCGTGCTGGTGCGCGACATCGCCCGGCTCTGGCGGGAGAGCCGGCACACCGTCTACTTCCTGCTCGCCAGCGCGATCTTCCGGGACGGACTCACCGGCGTGTTCACCTTCGGCGGCGTCCTGGCGGCCGGCACGTTCGGGTTCAGCAAGGGCGACGTCATCATCTTCGCGATCGCGGCGAACGTCGTCGCGGGCGTGGCCACGATCTCGAGCGGGGCGCTGGACGACCGCTTCGGGCCCAAGCCGCTCATCGTCGTCTCGCTCGTCGGGCTGGTCGTCAGCGGCCTGTGCGTCTTCTTCTTCCACAGCGGGGGCGCGACGGTGTTCTGGGTCTTCGGGCTGATCCTGTGCCTGTTCGTGGGGCCGGCGCAGTCGGCATCCCGGACCTTCCTCGCCCGGCTCATCCCGCCCGGGCGCGAGGGTGAGGTCTTCGGGCTCTACGCGACCACCGGACGGGCGGCCGTGTTCATCGCCCCGCTGTTCTTCGGGATCTTCGTCACGATCGGCGGGGCGCAGTACTGGGGCATCCTCGGCATCGTGCTGGTGCTGTTCGTGGGGCTGGTGCTGCTGCTGCCGGTCCGGGCGAATCAGGGCAGGCTCGCCGCCCGCTGAGGCGGCCGCCCCGGACGCTCAGCGCGGCCAGGACTCGGCGAGCTTGGTCAGCAGCCGCGCGAGGTCGGCGCGTTCGGCGTCGGTGAAGGATGCCAGCGCCGATGCGATGGCATCGCGACGGTCGCCGCGGAAACCGCGCACGAGTGCCGAACCGCCGTCGGTCAGCACGATCCGCGTGCGACGCGCGTCGTCGGGGTCGGCTTCGCGCCGCACCAGCCCCATGTCGACGGATTGCTGCACGAGGCGGGAGGCGCGCGGCTGATCCACCCCGATCGCGTCGGCGATGGCGCTGACCGTGAGGGGCTCGGATGCCCCGGCCAGCGCTTCGAGCAGCCGCAGCCGGGCGGGACCGGCGAATCGGGCCTGCGGGCCCCAGTGGCCGACGTTGCGCGGTACGCCGTGCATGGGTCCGTGGTGCGGGCCGCCCCGCATCCACTGCTCCGGTCCGGGCATGCCGCCTTCGGCCCACGGTGGGCGCGGACCGCGCTTCCCCCGCAGGCGCGCGAGAGCCGCCGCGATGGCCTCGGCCGCGTCGGGGGTTTCGCCGTGAGAGAACGTCATGCCTCCAATTTACATGCGACTTGACATACATCGCATCCGCATGTCATAGTACATGTACATGCGATGTGACAAGCATCGTTCCCGCCGCCGGGAAGGCGGCGCAACGAAAGGATTTGCAATGAGCAACGAGAACAACAACGAGGAGGCGCCCGACGGCGCGATCCCGACGGATCGTCGCCCGCTCGGCTTCTGGCTGCGCATGGTCGACGGCCTCATCTCCCAGGCATTCGGCGAGGCGCTCGCCGACGAGGGCGTCAGCCGTCGTGACTGGATGCTGCTGAACGCCCTCACGGGGGACGTCGATCTACCGGGTCTGGCCGAGAAACTCGCCCGCCGCGGCAAGCGGCTGGGCGACTTCATCGAGCGGGGCTGGGTCACCGAGACCGACAACGGCTGGGAGCTCAGCGACGAGGGCCGGGCGGCGCAGGAGCGCCTCTCGGACATCGTGCAGCAGCTTCGACAGCGGGTTGCCGGTGCCGTGTCGCCCGAGGACTTCGCGACGATGACCGCCTCGCTCGAGGCGATCGCGCGCGAACTCGGCTGGGACGGGGACATGCGGATGCCGCGGGGCGGCTTCGGCATGGGACGCGGGTTCGGCCCGGGGCGCGGGTTCGGTCCCGGCTTCGGGTTCGGGCAGGGGCGCGGTTTCGGTCCTGGCTTCGGATTCGGTCCCGGGTTCGGGCGCGGTTTCGGTCGCGGCTTCGCACCTCAGCCCGGCTTCGCGCCGTGGGGTGGGGCCGGCGGCTGGGGCGGCTACGGGCCCGGGTTCGACCCGCGGCGCGGGTTCGGTCCCGAGTTCGACCCGCGGCGCGGTTTCGGGCCCGGTTTCGACCCGCGAGGGTTCGGTTCGGGCTTCGACCCGCGCGGGCGGCACGGCGGGCACGGCCAGCACGGCCACCCGCACCACGGCCACGGCGGCAAGGCCGGCGGCAGGACCGGCGGGAAGGACGAGCGTCGCGCCGAGCGCGCGTACGAGCGCGGCTTCACGGCCGGGTTCGACGCGGCCAACCGCGGCGAGCATCCGGCATCCGGAGCATCCGACACCACCGTCTGATCGATCGGACATCATCGAGGGGCGCGATCCGCAGGGGTCGCGCCCCTTCTCCGTCGCGCCGGACCGGACCGCGGTCGCTCACCTTCGGCGCACAACTCCTGCAGATTCCGGCTGCAGAACCGCTACCGGCCCGGATCCCCCCGTTCTGCAGGAGTTGTGCGCCCCCGGGTTCGGCAGCACCCCGCTGTGGGTAGCGTCGGGAAGATGGACCAGCCACCGGGTGAGGGACCAGCGCGTCCGGCGCTGCTCGCGGTGTCGCACGGCACAGACTCGACGGCGGGGCGGGATGCCGTCGCCAGACTCGTCGATGCCGTCGCGGCGCGGCTTCCGGACGTGACGGTGCTGCTGGGACACGTCGATGTGCAGCAGCCGGACGTCGAGACATCCCTCGCCGCGATCCCGGCCGATCAGCCGGTCGTCATCGTCCCGCTGCTGCTGTCGGCCGGATATCACGTGCACGTCGACCTGGCCCGAGCCGGGCGCGGCAGGCACAGCGCCGTGATCGCCCCGGCACTCGGGCCCGATGAGCGGCTGGTCGAGGTGCTGGCTGGGCGGCTCGCCCAGGCCGGCGCAACGCCCGAGCACTCGGTCGTGCTCGCCGTCGCGGGGTCCAGCGACGAACGGGCCAACGAGGACTGCCGCGCAACGGCGGCCCTGCTGGCCGAGCGCCTCGGCCGCGAGGTGCGGGTCGGGTTCCTCGCGGCGGCCGAGCCGCGACTCATCGAGGCGATCGGCGACGCGCGACCCCCGGTCGCCGTCGCGACGTACCTCCTGGCGCCCGGATACTTTCACGACGTCACGGTGCGCCGAGCAGAAGGATGCCCCGTGGCCGCGCCACTGCTCGACGGCGGCGCGCCGGCGCCGCAGCTCGTGGACATCGTGATCGACCGCTACCG
>CAXTES010000009.1:8116-16090 GCA_964243215.1 uncultured Microbacterium sp.
TCGACGGCGGCGCGCCGGCGCCGCAGCTCGTGGACATCGTGATCGACCGCTACCGTGCAGGACTCGTGCGCGGCTGAGATGCGCCGTGACTCAGCGCCGTGTCTCAGCGCCGTGTCTCCGCGCCGTGTCTCAGGGCCGTGTCTCAGAGAAGCATCCATCGGGCTCGGGGAACCTGCGCATTCGAGACATGCTCTGCTCCCCCGGCGGGCCGTGTCCCACAGAAGCCGATTCCCGGTAACCAGAAGCTGCGATTTCGAGACACGCCCACGCCGAAGCCCGCGCCGACCGCAAGTTCGTGACGCCGTGTGACGCACGGTAACGCCCTCTGACGCCCGGCGGGGCCGATCCGCCGAAGCGCTCCTAACCTCGCTGAGTGACCTCCCCCACGGCGACCGACGCTGCCGCGCGCCCACCGCGCGCCGACCGCGCCGCGCCGTCGGAGCGTGCCCGGCCGCCGCGTCCGCCATCCAAGCCGAACGGGCAGTGGAAGACCGACGGTCCCGCGCCGCTGAACGCCAACGAGGAGTGGAAGCAGCAGGACGGCGGGCTCAGCGTCCGCGAGCGCATCGAGACGGTGTACGCCCAGCGCGGGTTCGCGTCGATCGACCCCACCGACCTGCGCGGCCGGTTCCGCTGGTGGGGCCTGTACACCCAGCGCAAGCCCGGCATCGACGGTGGCAAGACCGCGACCCTGGAGCCCCACGAGCTCGAGGACGAGTACTTCATGCTGCGCGTCCGCATCGACGGCGGGCAGTTGACCACCGCGCAGCTGCGGGTCATCGCCGGCATCTCGCGGGAGTTCGGCCGCGACACCGCCGACCTCACCGACCGCCAGAACATCCAGCTGCACTGGATCCAGGTCGAGGCGATGCCCGAGATCTGGCGGCGGCTCGAAGCGGTCGGACTCGGCACCACCGAGGCATGCGGGGATGTGCCGCGCGTCATCCTGGGCTCGCCGGTCGCCGGCATCGCCGCCGACGAGCTCCTGGATCCCACCCCGCAGATCGACGAGATCACCGACCGGTTCATCGGCGACGAGTCGCTGGCGAACCTGCCGCGCAAGTTCAAGTCCGCGATCACCGGCCACCCGAGCCAGGACGTGGTCCACGAGATCAACGACGTCGCGTTCGTGGCCCACCGGCATCCCGAGCTCGGGATCGGGTACGACCTGTGGGTCGGCGGCGGGCTGTCGGCGAATCCGCGGTTGGGCGAGCGATTGGATGCCTTCGTGCCGGCCGACCGCGTCGCCGAGGTGTGGCACGGGGTCGCGCAGATCTTCCGCGACTACGGCTTCCGGCGGCTGCGGAACAAGGCGCGGCTGAAGTTCCTGCTCGCCGAGTGGGGGCCCGCGAAGTTCCGCCACGTGCTGGAGACCGAGTACCTCACCGCGCCGCTGCAGGATGGGCCGCCGGCACCGACGCCGACGACGCCCGGCGACCACATCGGCATCCACCGGCAGCGCGACGGCCGCTATTACGTCGGCGTCACGCCGATCGTCGGTCGGGTCTCCGGGCCGCAGCTGGCCGAGCTCGCCGACATCCTCGAGGCCCACGGATCCACCCGGCTGCGGACCACGCCGCATCAGAAGCTCGTGATCCTCGACGTGCCCGAGCACAACGTGGAGCCGCTCGTCGCCGCCCTGGACCAACTCGGCCTGCAGGCTCGACCGAGCCTCATCCGCCGGGGCACGATCGCGTGCACCGGCATCGAGTTCTGCAAGCTCGCGATCGTCGAGACGAAGGTCACCGCGACCGACGCCGTGCTGGCGCTGGAGGAGCGGCTCGCGGGCCTCGAGCTGCCGCATCCGATCAGCCTGCACGTCAACGGCTGCCCGAACTCGTGCGCGAGGATCCAGACCGCTGACATCGGCCTCAAGGGCCAGCTGCTCCCTGACGGCGACGGCGGCCAGACGCCCGGTTTCCAGGTGCACCTCGGCGGCGGCCTCGCCTCGCAGGACCGCGACGAGGCCGGCCTGGGCCGCACCGTGCGCGGCCTGAAGGTCACTTCGGAGGGCATCGCGGACTACGTCGAGCGCGTGGTGCGCCGGTTCCTCGCCGAGCGAGACGTCAGCGCCGAGGAGACGTTCGCGCAGTGGGCGCACCGCGCCGACGAGGAGGCGCTGCAGTGAGGGTCGTCGGGAAAACAGGGCCGATCGTCACGTCCGGCACCCTGCGGGGGTCGAAACGTCGATCCGCCCTGTATTTCCGACACCGAAGCCGCTCGACCGGCCCGGCGGTCACCCGATGACCGTCTCGCTCGCCCCCCGCGCTACTACTCTCCGCCGCACGCCCGAGCAGCTGCGTGGTCTCGCCGAGGCGGGCGCGGCCGAGCTGCGCAGCCTCGCCACCGACGAGGCGTCCCCGGCCGAGGTCGTCGCGTGGGTGGCCCGGAACTTCACGACGGATGCCGCGGCCGTCGCCTGCTCGATGGCCGATGCCGCGTTGCCGCACCTCGTCGCCGAGCAGATGCCGGGGGTCGACGTGCTGTTCCTGGATACCGGATACCACTTCGCCGAGACCCGGCACACCCGCGACGAGGTCGCCCGGGCACTCGACGTGCGGATCGTCGACGTGCTGCCGGTTCAGACCGTCGCCGAGCAGGACGCCGAGTTCGGCGCGCGGCTGTACGAGCGCGACCCGGCGCTGTGCTGCGCGCGACGCAAGGTCGCGCCGCTGCAGGACGCCCTCACCGGCTACGAGGTGTGGTTCACCGGGGTGCGACGCGACGAGGCGCCGACCCGCACGAACACCCCGCTCGTCGCGTGGGACGAGCGCAACGGCCTGGTGAAGGTCAATCCGGTCGCGGCGTGGAGCTTCGACGACCTGCTCGACTACGCCGGGCTGAACCGCGTGCCCGTGAACCTGCTGGTCTCCAACGGGTATCCGTCGATCGGATGCGAGCCGTGCACGGCGCGCGTCGCCCCGGGCGACGACCCGCGCTCGGGTCGGTGGGCGGGCCTGTCGAAGACCGAATGCGGGCTCCACGGATGAGCGACACCATCGCCGCACCGCACACCCGCCTCGACACCCTCGACGTGCTGGAGGCCGAGGCGATCCACATCATCCGCGAGGTCGTCGCCGAATTCGAGCGGCCGGTACTGCTGTTCTCCGGCGGCAAGGACTCCGTCGTGGTGCTGCACCTCGCCGCCCGCGCGTTCTTCCCCGGCCGCGTCCCGTTCCCGGTGCTGCACGTGGACACCGGGCACAACTTCCCCGAGGTGCTGCGATTCCGCGATGAGACGGTGGCCCGGCTCGGGGTCCGGCTCGAGGTCGCCCGCGTTCAGGACTACATCGACGACGGCCGCCTCGCCGAACGCCCCGACGGCACCCGCAACCCGCTGCAGACGCTGCCGCTGCTCGACGCGATCGCGAGCGGCCGCCACGACGCGGTCTTCGGCGGCGCCCGCCGCGACGAGGACAAGGCCCGCGCGAAGGAGCGCATCATCTCGTTGCGCGACGAATTCGGGCAGTGGGATCCGCGCAACCAGCGCCCCGAGCTGTGGAGCCTCTATAACGGCCGGCACGCGCCGGGACAGCACGTACGCGCCTTCCCGATCTCCAACTGGACCGAACTCGACGTCTGGCGATACATCGAGCGCGAGAGCATCCCACTCCCGCGTCTGTACTTCGCGCACGAGCGCGAGGTGTATGCGCGCGACGGCATGTGGCGGGCGACCGGGGAGTTCTCGCCGTTGCGTCCGGGGGAGGCGGCCGAGCGCCGCACCGTGCGCTACCGCACCGTCGGCGACATGAGCTGCACCGGAGCGGTGGAGTCGGATGCCGCGGACGTGGCATCCATCGTCGCCGAAGTGGCCCGAACCACGCTCACCGAGCGCGGCGCCACGCGCGCCGACGACCGGCTGTCCGAGGCCGCCATGGAAGACCGCAAGAAGGACGGGTACTTCTGATGGTCACCGCGCCGGCGACCGGCACGCTGTTCCGATTCGCGACGGCGGGCTCGGTCGACGACGGCAAATCGACGCTCGTGGGGCGGCTGCTGCACGACTCGAAGGCGATCCTCGCCGACCAGCTCGAGCAGGTCGCGCGCACCTCCGCCGAGCGCGGGTTCGCGCACGGGTCCGGCTTCGACTTCGCGCTGCTGACCGACGGCCTGCGCGCCGAGCGCGAACAGGGCATCACGATCGACGTGGCGTACCGCTACTTCGCGACCGGCACCCGCGGTTTCATCCTCGCCGACTGCCCCGGCCACGTGCAGTACACCCGCAACATGGTGACCGGTGCGACCACCGCCGACGCGGTCGTCGTGCTCGTGGACGGCCGCAAGGGCGTGCTCGAACAGACTCGGCGCCACCTCGCCGTCATCGCGCTGCTGCGCGTGCCGCACGTCATCGTCGCGGTGAACAAGATCGACCTCCTCGGCTACGACGAGACCCCGTTCACCCAGGTCGAACGACACGTGCGGGCGGTGACCGCCGAGCTGAGCATCGACGACGTGCACGTGCTTCCCGTCTCGGCGCTCGAGGGCGACAATGTCGTCGAACGCTCGGCCCGCACGCCCTGGTACGACGGGCCGGCGCTGCTCGAGTTGCTCGAGTCGCTTCCCGGGCATGACGAGCTGGATCAGGCGGCGGACGACTTCCGGATGCCGGTGCAGCTGGTGCTGCGCCCGCAGGGCGGCCTCGCGCCCGACCTCGCCGGTGACGCCGACCGCTACCGCGACTATCGCGCTGCGGCCGGCCGCATCGCCTCCGGCACCGTCCGGGTGGGCGACCGGGTCGACGTGTTCCCCAGCGGCATCCGCACCTCGGTCACCGGCATCCTGGCCGCCGGCGTCGAGGTCGACGAGGCCGTCGCGCCGCAATCGGTCGCGGTGGAGCTGGCGGACGATGTGGATGCCGCCCGCGGCGCCGTGATCGCGGCATCCGGCACCCTTCCGCCGGGGCGGCGCGAGGTCGAGGCGGAGCTGTTCCAGCTCGACGCGCGACCCCTCGTCTCGGGTGCCCGGGTGCTCGTCAAGCACGGCACCGCGACCGTGCAGGCGATCGTGCAGATCGTGAGCCGGTACGACCTCGACCGGCTCGTCCACGAGCCCGCCGACTCGCTCGCGGCCAACGACATCGGGCGCGCCACCGTGCGCCTGGCCGCCGACATCCCGGCGGAACCGTACGCGGTCAACCGCTCGGCCGGCTCGTTCCTGGTCATCCATCCGTCCGACGGCGCAACACTCGCCGCCGGAACCGTCCTGGGCTCGCAGGCCCCGGCATCCCGAAAGAACCGTCGCGAAGGAGGCGAATCGTGAACACCCGCATTCTCAAACTCACCGCTCTGGCTGCTGCCGCAATGATGCTCGCGGGATGCGCCGCGAGCGCCGGCGCATCCGAGCAGCAACCGGCCGACATCACCGGCGGCTCCCCGGCGACCGAGCTGCGGCTCGGCTACTTCGCGAACGTGACGCACGCGCCGGCGCTCGTGGGCCTGCAGGAGGGCATCTTCCAGAAGGATCTGGGCAGCACCACGCTGACGACCCAGATCTTCAACGCCGGCCCTGCTGCGATCGAGGCGCTGTC
Source organism: uncultured Microbacterium sp. (assembly GCA_964243215.1). Classification (GTDB taxonomy): domain Bacteria; phylum Actinomycetota; class Actinomycetes; order Actinomycetales; family Microbacteriaceae; genus Microbacterium. The sequence goes on from CAXTES010000009.1 coordinate 13,644, forward strand.
GGCGGGCGCGATCGATGCGACGTACATCGGGCCGAACCCGTCGATCAACACGTTCATCCAGTCCGCGGGCAAGTCGGCGCGGATCATCGCCGGCGCCACCACCGGCGGCGCGGCGCTGGTGGTGCGCGACGGCATCGACTCGGCGGCCGACCTGAAGGGCACCACCCTGGCCACGCCGCAGCTCGGCAACACGCAGGACGTCGCGCTGCGCAGCTGGCTGGCGGACCAGGGCTACACCACCGACACGACCGGTGGCGGCGACGTGCACATCACCCCGACCGAGAACGCGCAGACGCTCACGCTGTTCCAGCAGGGACAGCTGGACGGCGCGTGGCTTCCGGAGCCGTGGGTCTCACGGCTGGTGGAGGATGCGGGCGCACACGTGCTGGTCGATGAGGCCGACCTGTGGCCGGACGGCGCCTTCCCGACGACCGTGCTGCTGGTGCGCGCCGACTTCCTCGCCGAGCACCCGCAGACCGTGGCTGCGCTGCTGCGAGGCCACCTCGACGCGCTCGCCTGGCTCGACGAGAACGCCGACCAGGCGGCATCCGCGATCAACGCGAAGCTCACCGCCGACACCGGCAAGGCCCTCGACGACGCGGTGATCACGCGGGCGCTGCAGAACGTGACGTTCTCGGCCGACCCGCACGCCGAGACGTTCTCGACACTGGTCGACAACGGGCTGAAGGCCGGGACGCAGAAGGCCGGCTCGATCGACGGATTGTTCGACCTGCGGCTGCTGAACCGGCTGCTGACCGAGGACGGCGCCGATACGGTGTCGGCCGGCGGCCTCGGAGAGGACGGCACATCGTGACGGCGAGGCAGGTCAAGACACCGTCCGCACCCGTGACGTCGGCCGCAGCACCCCGGAGGTCGCAGCTCCCGCCGAGCTTCGACCTCGCAGCGCCGCCGGTGCGAGCCCACCCCGGCCCGGAGCCGGCGATCCGCGTGCGAGACGTGAGCAAGCGGTTCGGCGCGGGCCCGGCCGTGCTCGAGGACATCACGCTCGGGTTCCTCCCCGGGGAGTTCGTCTGCTTGATCGGGGCGTCCGGATGCGGTAAATCGACGCTGCTGAACCTCATCGCCGGCCTGGACCGGGCCACCTCGGGCTCGATCGAGACCCCCGCCTCCGGTGCGGCGCTGATGTTCCAGGAGTCGGCGCTGATGCCGTGGCTGACCGCGGTGCGCAACGTCGAGCTCGCGCTGCGGCTGCGCGGCGTCGACCGTGCACGCCGCCGCGAGCGGGCGCTGGAGCTGCTGGACGTCGTCAACCTCGCGGATGCCGCCGACAAGCGTCCGCACGAACTGTCCGGCGGCATGCGCCAGCGCGTCGCACTCGCCCGCGCGCTGGCTCAGGACCGGCCGGCCCTGCTGATGGACGAGCCCTTCGCCGCGCTCGACGCGATCACCCGCGATCTGCTCCACGAGGAGCTCGAACGGGTGTGGCGGGCGACCGGCCGCACGATCGTGTTCGTCACCCACAACGTCGGCGAGGCGGTGCGGCTCGGCCAGCGCGTGGTCCTGCTGTCGAGCCGGCCGGGCCGCGTCGCCGCGGAGTGGAGGGTCGGATCGCTCGACCCGGCCGCCGCCGCCGCGCTCACCGGCGACATCACCGACCGGCTGCGCACCGAGATCCGCCGAAATGCCGCCTGACGCCGCGGTACTTCAGCGCGATGCCGCGGCATCCGCCGACCTGCGCGCCCTCGAAGCGGGCCTGGACCGGTTGCAGACCGCGGGAGACCGCGCGCCGGGCCGCGGACGACGGTTCGCGGCGAGCGTCCTGCCGCCGCTGCTGTTCGTGGCGCTGCTGATCGCCGTCTGGCAGCTCTACACCGTCATCGCGCACCCGCGGCCGGACATCGCTCCCGGACCCCTCGACGTCGCGAGCGCTTTCGGAACCGCGTGGCAGACCGGACGCCTCCAGCTGGCGGTCTGGACGAGCCTCGAGCGCGGCGTCATCGGCTTCGTCATCGCGATCATCGTGGCGACCCCGCTCGGGCTGCTGCTGGCCGAGGTGCGGCCCCTCCGCCGCGCCGTCGGGCCGATCGTGTCGGGTCTGCAGGTACTGCCCTCGGTGGCGTGGGTTCCGGCGGCGATCATCTGGTTCGGGCTGTCGGATGCCACGGTCTACTTCGTCATCCTGATGGGCGCGATCCCGTCGATCGTGAACGGGCTGATCGCCGGCGTCGACCAGGTGCCGCCGCAGCTGCGCCGCGTCGGGACGGTGCTCGGAGCCCGCCGGTTCCGGCAGGCGACGCTCATCGTGCTGCCGGCGGCGTTCCCGGGCTACTTCGCCGGCCTCAAGCAGGGCTGGGCGTTCTCGTGGCGGTCGCTCATGGCCGCCGAGATCATCGCGAGTGGGGGCTCGAGTGGATTTGGAGTTGGCGTCATGCGGCAGCGGAACCGTGAGCTCGCCGACCTTGCGGGCGTTCTGGCGACGGTCGTCC
>CAXTES010000009.1:16100-20478 GCA_964243215.1 uncultured Microbacterium sp.
ATCCTGATCCTCGCGATCGGCATCCTCGTCGAACTCGTGTTCTTCGGCCCGATCGAGCGACGGATGCTGCGTCGTCGGGGTCTGCTCCAGGCGGGTGTGAGATGACCGGCCGGGTCACCCTCGTCGGCGCGGGCCCCGGTGACCCCGGGCTCCTGACGTTGCGGGGACTTCGCGCGCTCGAGGACGCGGACGTCATCGTCGCGGACCGCCTCGGCGCCCGCGGAGTGCTCGACGGACTGGCCGCCGAGGGGATCCGCATCCGAGCCGAGGTGGTCGACGTCGGCAAGATGCCCGGCCACCATGCGGTGCCGCAGGATGCCATCAACGCCCTGCTCGTCCAGCTCGCCGGAAACGGCAAGCACGTCGTGCGGCTCAAGGGCGGCGACCCGTACGTCTTCGGACGCGGTGGCGAGGAACTCGCCCACTGCCGCGACCACGGTGTCGACGTGGTTGTCGTCTCGGGTGTCACGAGCGCCATCGCCGTGCCGGCGATCGCCGGCATCCCGCTCACCCATCGCGGCGTCGCGACGGCGTTCACCGTCGTCACCGCCCACGACCAGATCGTCCAGCTCGGCGGAGCCCGCGACCACACCGTGGTGCTGCTGATGGGAATCGGTACGCTGGCGCACGCCGCGACGACCCTCGCGCGGGGCGAGCGCGGCCCCGACTGCCCCGTCGCGATCGTCGAGGACGGCTTCGGCGACGCCCAGCGGGTGACCATCGGCACGCTCGGCACGATCGCGCATCTGGCCGCGGCGCGGGCAGTGCGCTCGCCCGCCGTGGTCGTCGTCGGCGACGTGGTGTCGCTCAGCCCGGAATCGACCGGATCACGCGGGCGGCTGACGGATGCCGGGAGTTCGTCGCGGCGGTCGTGATCGGCTAGCGTGCTTCTCGGGGGTCCGTTGTCCGTTCGACCGTGAGAGCCTGAGTGACCGTCACCCTCACCGAAGCACGCCGGCTCGCCCGACATCGCCGCGCGCTCGCCTACTGGGCGGTGGCGCTGGCCTGGTACGCCTCGGTCGCGATCGGCGCGGCGCTGTCTCCGCCGCGGTCGCTGCACACCGCAGCGCTCATCCTGCACCTCGCATCCGTCGTCGTGGGCCTGGGCGCCGCCCTCATGGTGGAGTACCAGGCGTTCCTGTGGGCCGTCGGGCGCCAGACGGTCCGCGATCTCGAGCGGGTGGAGCGCACGACGTCGATGGTCGTCTGGCTCGGCATCCTGGGACTGTTCGGCAGCGGTGCGCTGCTGCATCCGAATCCGGCCAGTCCGCTGACCGCGGTCAAACTCGTCGCGGTGCTCGTCGTCGCGCTCAACGGGGTGGGCGTGACCCGTCTCACGCGTGAGCTGGCCCGGCTGCCCGACACCGTGAGCTTCGGCTCGCTGCCGGCGGGGCTGCGGTGGTGGTGCCTGGGAAGTGCGACGACATCCCAGCTCGCGTGGTGGACGGCGGTGATCGCCGGCACCCTCAACACGGCCGCGCGATGACGGGGTACCCTTCCTAAGGCACGTTCTGGCCGCCCCCCGAATCAGAACGGATCCCGCATGCCCGATCGACCCCGAAAAGACGACCCTGCCCTCGGCGTTCCCGAACGCGCCCGGTCGGGCTGGACGGCGGTCGACCCCGAGGCCCTGGCTCGCGAGACCGAGCGGCAGCGCCGCCGCAAACAGAGCCGGCGGCGGATGCTGCTCGGCGTCACGATCGCGGGGATCGTCGTCCTCGTCCTCGCGATCGGCGGGGTCAGCGCCACCATCCTGACGGCGCTGAGCCAGCGCAGCGCCGCCGGAGTCGCCGCCGCGGCCACCTCGACGCCGACGCCCACGGGGCTCACGTTCCCCGACGATCAGCCCGCGGCTGCCGCGGGCGCGGCGCCCTGCATCCCGGTCAGCGTCATGTCGTCGTACGAGAACGCCGAGATGGTCGCGAACCTGGCCGCGGCGTACAACGCCCAGCCGCGCGACATCCGCGGCTCGTGCGTGACGGTGACGACGGCGCGCGAGAAGTCCGGCGTGGCGGCGCAGGATGCCGCGACGGCCTTCTCCGCCATGCCCGCCGACCAGCGACCGACGATCTGGCTGCCCGACGCCCACACCTGGATGGCCGAGGCCGCGGCGGAGGGCGCAACCTTGCGCACCGACCGGCGCAGCATCGGGTCGTCCGACATCGTCCTGGCCATGCCGCAGTCGCTCGCCGACGCGATCGGATGGACGCAGGATCCGCCGTCGTGGCAGGACGTCTTCAACGCCGCCGGCGACCCGAACCTGTGGAGCAAGCTGGGGCATCCGGAGTGGGGGGCGTTCAAGCTGGGCAAGACGAGCCCGATCGTCGCGACATCCGGTCAGGCCGCCATGTTCGCCTCGTATGGGATGTCGGCCGGCACGCTCACCGCGCTGACCACCGCAGACGTCAGCAATCCCGCGGTCGCCGCCGAGGTGCAGAAACACGAGCTGTCGACGAGCCACTACATGGCGACACCCGAACACTTCCTGTGGCACGCCCGGCAGGCCGAGGAGTCCGGGTCGGCGGCGGACTTCCTGTCCGCGGTGATCGTGGACGAGAAGTCGGTGTGGGACTACAACCGCGGCATCACCAGCCGCGACGGGGTGAACCGCGTGCAGAGCGACCCGCCGCGGGAGCCGCTCGTGCCGATCTATCCCTCCGACGGGTTCTACGTCGCCGACAACCCGGCGGTCGTGCTGACCGGCGACTGGGTCACCCCGCCGATGTCCGCCGCCGCGGAGGACTTCGTGCGGTACGCCGGTACCGCGCAGGGTCAGCAGATCGTGCGCCAGTCGGGATACCGCGACCTCAACGGACAGCTCGACAGCGGCGTCACCGCCACCGGGCTGCTGGAGGCGCACGCCGAGGGCGTGCTGCCCTTCCCGGAGTGGAATGTCGTCAGCGCCGTGAACGCGGCGTTCCCCGAGGTCCGCAAGCGCGCACAGGTGCTGTTCCTGGTCGACGCATCCGGCTCGATGAACGACCCGATCGGCAACGGCCAGACCAAGATGGATGCCGCGAAGGATGCGATCGCGGCAGCGCTGGGATACTTCACGCCCGGCGACAATGTGGGCCTGGCCGCTTTCGCCGATGTCGACGGGCAGACCGTGCCGGGTGTCCTCAGCCCCGTCGCGGACCTGGGCACCAATCGCGACCAGGTGAACGCCGCACTGTCGGAGTTGACGGCGACCGAAACCGGTGACACCCCGCTGTACGACGCCGTCGACAGCTTCGCGCAGCAGCAGGCCGCCGCCTACGCGCCCGACCGGATCAATGCGATCGTGCTGCTCAGCGACGGCAAGAACGACATGGACCGGCCGACGACGACGGTCGAGCAGATGACCGCCGACCTCGAGAATCTGCACCACAACGGCACGCCGGTGCTGGTGTTCACGCTCGCGTACGGCGCGGACGCCGACGTCGCGACCCTGCAGTCGATCTCCAGCACCACCGGGGCGCACTACTACGACGCCACCGACCCGAGCACCCTGAAGTCGGTGCTCGGTGACCTCGTCACCAGCTTCTGACGGCGCATAACTCATGCGATCCCGGGGCCGCGGGGGCCCGAGGCGGTCGTCGTGCGGCGTTCTGCAGGAGTTATGCGCCGGCCGAGCCCGGCTCAGCCGCCGCGCGAACCGATGTCGGACACGCCGACATCGGTGACGTGGAAGTTCTGGGACGACCGGGATGCCGTCGGCCCGCGCTGTCCCTGATACCGATTGCCGTACGAACCCGAGCCGTACGGATTCTCGGTCGGCGACGAGAGGCGGAAGAAGCACAGCTGACCGATCTTCATCCCCGGCCACAGCTTGATCGGCAGCGTAGCGACGTTGGACAGCTCGAGCGTGACGTGCCCCGAGAATCCCGGGTCGATGAACCCGGCGGTCGAGTGCGTGAGCAGCCCCAGCCGCCCGAGCGACGACTTGCCCTCCAGCCGTGCCGCGATGTCGTCCGGAAGCGTGACCTGCTCGAACGTGGAACCCAGCGCGAACTCGCCCGGATGCAGGATGAACGGCTCCTCGGGCGCGACATCGATCAGGTGCGTGAGGTCCGGCTGATCGAGTGCGGGATCGATGAACGGATACCTGTGGTTGTCGAACAGCCGGAAGTACCGGTCCAGGCGCACATCGACGCTCGACGGCTGCACCATCCCGGCATCCCACGGCTGGATTCCGATGCGCTCGGCGTCGATCTCGCGGCGGATGTCGCGGTCCGAGAGCAGCACCCGACCAGCCTAATGCGGCGGCTTTGCTAAGCTTGCCGGGCGCCGAAAGGCCCCTCGGGGATGTAGTTCAATGGCAGAACTTCTGCTTCCCAAGCAGACAGTGCGGGTTCGATTCCCGTCATCCCCTCCGATGCCCTGGCGGGCGGCCGAAGGC
>CAXTES010000009.1:20578-36801 GCA_964243215.1 uncultured Microbacterium sp.
AGCGCGGCGAGCGCGGCATCCAGGTCCGCCACCAGGTCGTCGACGCTCTCGATGCCCACCGACAGCCGCACGACCTCCGGGGGCACGGCCAGCGGGGTGCCGCGCACCGACGCGTGCGTCATCTCGTCGGGGTAGTTGATGAGCGACTCGACGCCGCCGAGCGACTCGGCCAGCGTGAACACGCGCGTGGACTCGGCGAAGCGCCGGGCGGTCGCGGCGTCGTCCAGAACCACCGAGACGATGCCACCGAACGCCGACATCTGGCGCGCCGCCACCGCGTGCCCCGGGTGCGATTTCAACCCCGGGTAGAGCACGCGCGCTATCCGGTCGTGTCCGTCGAGGAAGGATGCCACCGCCTGCGCGTTCTCGCTGTGCCGCTGCATCCGGATGCCGAGCGTCTTGATGCCGCGCGTGGTCAGCCACGCGTCCATCGGAGCCGCCATCGCTCCGGCGGCGAACTGCAGGAAACCTGCCTGCTCGGCGACCGCGGGATCATCGAGGACGAGCGCGCCTCCGACCACGTCGGAATGACCGCCGAGGTACTTCGTGGTGGAGTGCACGACGACGTCGGCGCCCAGTTCGAGCGGGCGCTGCAGCGCCGGCGACGCGAAGGTGTTGTCGACCACCACGAGCGCGCCCGCGTCGTGTCCGAGCGCGGCGAGTCCGGCGATGTCGGTGATCCGCATCATCGGGTTGCTCGGCGTCTCGACCCAGACCACGCGCGGCGGACGCTCCTCGAGCGCCGCGGCGACGGCATCCGGGTCGCTCATGTCCACGACGCGCAGCCGGACCCCCCAGGGCCCCAGGATGCGGGCGATCAGGCGGTAGGTGCCGCCGTAGACGTCGTCGCCGAGCAGCACCTCGTCGCCGGGTGCGAGCACGGCGCGCAGCAGCACGTCCTCCGCCGCGAGCCCCGACGCGAACGACAGCGCGTACCGGCCACCCTCGAGAGCGGCGAGCTGGGTCTGCAGCGCGGTGCGCGTCGGATTGCCGCTGCGCCCGTACTCGTAGCCCTGCCGCAGCCCGCCGATGCCGTCCTGGGCGAACGTGGTCGAGAAGTGCACGGGCGGGATGACGGCTCCCGTGGTGGGGTCGGCATCCTGGCCGGCGTGCACCGCCAGCGTGTCGAAGCCCTGCCCGATGGATGCCGGCTCGGTCATGGTGTCCTCCCCGCCGTCGCGTGCGTCGCGGTATCGTAGCCGCGGGCGGCCATCCACTCGTCGTCGAACAGCTTGCTGAGGTATCCGCGGCCGTGATCGGGCAGCAGGACGACCACGACGGCCTCATCGGGGAGGGATGCCGCCGTGCGCAGTGCCGCCACGACCGCCATGCCCGAGGAACCGCCGACGAGGAGTCCCTCCTCTCGGGCGAGCCGGCGCGTCATCGAGAACGACTCCGCGTCGGGGATCCGGTGGATCTCATCCACGACCGTCCGGTCGTACGCGTCGGGCCAGAAGTCCTCCCCGACGCCTTCGACGTCGTAGGTGTGCACCGGACCGCCGGAGTAGATCGAGCCGACGGGGTCGGCCCCGATGATCCGCGCGCGGCCGTGGGATGCGTCCTTGAGGAATCGTCCCGCGCCGCTGATCGTGCCGCCGGTGCCGATGCCGGCCACGAAGTGGGTCACCTGACCCTCGGTGTCGCGCCAGATCTCCGGACCCGTCGATTCGTAGTGGCTGCGCGGACCCTGCGGGTTGGCGTACTGATTCGGTTTGAACGCCCCGGGGATCTCGGCGACGAGCCGATCCGAGACGCTGTAGTACGACCGGGGATCGTCGGGTTCGACCGACGTCGGGGCCACCACGACCTCGGCACCGTAGGCGCGCAGCACCGCGCGCTTGTCCTCGGCGACCTTGTCGGGCACGACGAAGACGCAGCGGTAACCGCGCTGCTGCGCGACGAGCGCGAGGCCGACGCCGGTGTTGCCGCTGGTCGGTTCGACGATCGTGCCGCCGGGACGCAGCATCCCGTCGCGCTCGGCGGCGTCGACGATGTTGACGGCGATGCGGTCTTTGGCCGAGCCGCCGGGATTGAAGAACTCGACCTTCGCCAGCACGGTGGCGCGGACGCCGGCGGTGACCCGGTTGAGGCGGACGAGCGGGGTGTCACCGATGAGGTCGATCACGGATGGGGCGTATCGCACGGCAGTGTCCTGGGGGAGAGGCCGCGGGGAGGATCGCGGCGGGCTGAGGTGGTCGTGGCGGCGGTGCGAAGCACTCAGCGACAACAACGACAGGTCAGCACGGCTGCGAGTCTAGCCCGCTTCACACCGCAGCGCCGAGCCACAGTCCCACCGCCGCTGCCAGGAGCGCACCGACCAGCATCCCGAGCCCGTTCGCGATGGCCGCGCCCCAGCGCCCCTGCTGCGCGAGCCGCACGGTCTCGAACGACGCCGTGCTGAACGTGGTGTAGCCGCCGAGGAAACCGGCGCCGAGGATCAGCCGCCAGGGTGCCGGCAACGCGTGGGCGAGCGCGACGCCCGTCACGAACCCGAGCAGCAGCGATCCGGAGAGGTTGATGACGGTCGTGCCGACCGGGTAGGCCGGCTTCAGGCGGGCGGTGATCATCCCGTCCAGAACGAACCGGCAGACCGCACCGACTCCGCCGGCGACCGAGAGTGCGACGACCACCCACAGCGGCATCACCGGCGCCTCCGAATCGAACCGATCGCGATGCCGGCGAGGGATGCCGCGGCCCCGACGACGACCGTCAGCACCGCGTACAGCACCCCGGCGCCCACCTGCGAAGCGACCAGGAGCCCGTCGGTGTCGACGGCCAGCGCGCTGTAGGTCGTGAAACCGCCGAGGATGCCGGTGCCCGCGAACAGGCGCAGCGCGCGGCGTGCGCCGGAGTCGTCGCCACGGCGTACGAGTGCCTCGACGAGCCATCCCAGCCCGAACGCGCCGACGACGTTGATGACGACCGTGGCGACCGGCACGGCACCGGCCGGCGGGATCGCGAGCGTCAGAACATACCGGGCGAGGGTGCCCAGCATCCCGCCGGCGAACACGAGTCCGACGTCGCCGAGACGCCCGCGGTTCATCGGTAGGTGGCGAGCGGATGCAGCGGCGGCTGCGCCGCGGGATGCGTCACCGCGTCCGCGCCCACCGCGCACGCCACCCGCAGCGCGTCGTCATACGGCCACCCCGCGTGCAGGGCGAGGGTGAGCGCGGCGCAGAACGCATCGCCGGCGCCGACGGAGTTCACGGCGCGCACCCGCGGGGCCGTCGCCCGGGCGACTTCGCGGCCGTGCTCGCGCAGCGCGGCACCGTCCGAGCCGTAGGTGACCGCGACGAGCCTGGCCGCGGTCAGCTGCGGCAACAGGTCGTACTCGGACTCGTTGACGATGACGAGGTCGGCGCGCTCGATGACCGCGTCGGGCAGCGGCTGCGCGGGGGCGGCGTTGATGGCCAGGAACCCCGGCACCGCCACGGTCAGCGAAGCCACGACAGCCATGGGGATCTCGAGCTGTGCGAGCACCGCCTCTGCGGGATCGAAGGTCACCCCGTCGATCGTCACCGCCGTATTCGCTCCGGGGCATACGACGATCTGGTTCTCGCCGCGCGCGTCGACGGTGATCAACGCGGTGCCGGTGGGTGATCCGCCGAGCCAGACTCCCCCCACGTCGACGCCCGCGTCGCGCAGCGCGTCCAGCATCGCCTGTCCGTCGCCGTCGTCGCCGACCGCGCCGATCATCCGGACCCGCGCGCCCAGTCGCGCCGCGGCCGCCGCCTGGTTCGCGCCCTTTCCGCCCGGGATGCGGCGCAGCTCGCCACCGAGCACCGTCTCCCCGGCGCCGGGAAGCCGGTCGACCGACGCGGTCAGGTCGACGTTGATGCTGCCCACGACGCACAGCGGGCCGAGATCCATGCGGCCATTCCACCATGGGTGCGCCCCGGGACCGGGTATAACCGAGGAAGCGTCCGCTCGAGCACCCCGGAGACCCGTGACCGACAGCATCCCCCTCTACCTCGACTGCGACACCGGCGTGGACGATGCCGTGGCGATCGCGTACCTGCTCGCGTCGACGCGCGTCGACCTCGTCGGAATCGGAACGGTCAGCGGCAACACGTCCGCGCACCAGGCGGCGCGCAACACGCTGGACCTGCTCGCGATCGCCGGTCGCGCCGACGTCCCGGTGGCCGTCGGCGCGCACGACCATCTCGCGCACGCCTACCGCGGCGGCGCCGCGCATGTTCACGGCGACAACGGCATCGGCGGGGTCGTGCTGCCGCGTTCGCCCCGCGATCCGGATGCGGCATCCGCCGTCGAGCTGCTGGTCGCGCTGTCCCACCGCTACGCCGGCGCGCTGCGGATCCTCGCGATCGGGCCGCTGACCAACATCGCACTGGCGCTCGCGGCCGATCCGACGCTGCCGGACCGGGTCGCCACGGTCACGGTGATGGGCGGGGCCGCGCGGGCTCCGGGCAACATCGGGCCGGTGTCGGAGGCGAACGTGCACAACGACCCCGAGGCCGCGCACGCCGTCCTGGCGGCGGGGTGGGATGTCACGCTCGTGCCGTTGGACGTGACGATGGAGCACACCCTGTCGGATACCGACCGGCTCGCACTGAGCGAGGGTCCGCCGGTCGCTCGCGTCCTGGCCGAGGCGCTGGACGTCTACCTCGAGTACTACCGGCCGGTGTACGGGGAGCGCCGGTGCGCGCTGCACGATCCGCTCGCGGCGGTCGTGGCGGTGGACGCGGTCACCCCGACCGTCGCCCCGCGCGTGCCCGTCGCGGTCGACATCGGCGACGGTCCCGGGCGCGGGCAGACCATCGTGGACCTGCGGGGTCAGCGCGCCGGTCCGCGGGATCACGACGGCGTGCGCACCCGGGTGGTCCTCGCCATCGACGCGGACGTGGCGGCGCATCTGGTCGAGACGATCCTGCGCGGCTGAGCAGCACGGGCCCGTCCTACACTGTCGCTGTGGCGGCAGCGGGCGACGAGACCAGCACCGGTGGCACCGCGACGGGCGGGCTGCACCTTCCCATCCCGCGCCTGCGGGTCGGGGACCGCAGCAGCCGCGTGACCACGTTCGAGTTGTTCTTCGACCTCGTCTACGTCTTCGCGTTCACCCAGGTGTCGCGGCTGATGGCCGACACGCAGAGCGCTGTCGGGGTCCTGCAGGCGCTCGTGGTGCTCGCGTTGATGTGGTGGACGTGGGTGGCGTACGGGTGGCTGTCGAATCAGGCGCCCGCCGACCAGCCGTTCCTGCGGACGGGCATGACCGTGGCGATGATCGCGGTGTTCGTGGCCGCCCTGACCATTCCCGAGGCCTACAGCGACCTGCCGGGCGGCCTGAACGGTCCGCTCGTGCTCGTGGTCGCTTACGCGCTGGTGCGGATCCTGCACATGGTGCTGTACACCGCCGCGGCCGGCGACGACACCGAGCTTCGCCGCACCCTGGCCACGACGCTCAGCCTGGCGCTGATCCCCGCGGTCATCCTGCTGGTCATCGGGGCGTTCATCGGCGGCGCGGCGCAGGTCTGGATCTGGCTGGCCGCGGTCGTGTACGACGCCGTGCTGACGCGATACACCTCGCGCGGCGGGTCGGGCTGGCGCATCCACTCGGTCGCGCACTGGACGGAGCGGCACGGCGCGATCGTCATCCTCGCCCTCGGCGAGTCGATCGTCGCGATCGGGGTCGGAGTCGCCCGGGAGCCGATCGACACCCCGATCATCGTCGGCAGCGCCGTGTCGGTGACGATCTCCGTGCTGTTGTGGTGGTCGTACTTCGCGAAGCTGTCGGAGTACGGCGAGCGCGGCCTGTCGCGGCTGAGCGGGGCCGCCCAGGTGGCACTGGCACGCGATGCCTACACGTACGTGCACTTCGCGATCGTTTCCGGGATCGTGCTGACGGCGCTGGGTATCGAGCAGGCCATGGCGCACGTCGAGACCAGCGAGCCGTTCGGGTGGTTCGGTGCGATCGCCCTCGGGTCGGGCATCGCGGCGTTCGCGGGCGGATCGGTGTGGTTCGGGATGCTGGTGGGCCTGCGGCGGCCGTGGATGCGCGCCACCGAGGCGGTCGTCATGGTGGCGGCGATTCCGCTGTTCGCGGTGGTGCCGTCACTGGCCGCGCTGGTGTGCGCTGCCGTCGCGATGCTCGTGATCGCCGTGGTCGAGAGCCGGCTGCACCGGCGGACGGCGGAGGCCGAGGGCGACGGCGGCCGGGAGGATGACGCACCGTAGCCCCAGACTCGCGGGTGTCTCAGCCCACCGGTTCCGCCCGGAGGGTCGCGCGTGCCGACGCCCGCACCGCCCCCATGCTCGCCGCGATCACCAAAGCGATGCCGGCCAGCTCCAGCCACGACAGCACCTGGCCGAGCAGGACGAATCCGGCCAGCGCCGCCGTCGCCGGCGCGAGGGACATGAGCACGGCGAAGGCGGACGCCGCGAGCCGGCGCAGCGCGATCAGCTCGAACGCGTACGGGATCGTCGACGACAGCACCGCCACCGCGGCGCCGAGCCCGAGCAGTTCCGGGCGCAGCAGGGCCGTTCCGGCATCCGCTATCCCGAACGGCAGCGACAGCACGGCACCTGCGCTCATGGCCAGCGCCAGCCCGTCGAGCTTGGGGAACGCCACACCGACCCTCGACGACGCGAGGATGTAGAACGCCCAGCCGGCCGCGGCGCCCAGCGCGCACAGCACGCCGATCGGATCGAGCCGTTCCCACCCGCCGCCGCCGAGCGCGACGACGCCGGCGAACGCCATCGCCGCCCACACCCATGCGCTGGTCCGGCGGCTCGCCACGATCGACAGCACGAGCGGTCCGAGCACCTCGATGGTGACGGTGACTCCCAGCGGCAGCCGCTCGAGGGCGAGGTAGAACAGCCCGTTCATCACCGCGAGCACCGCGCCGAAGCCGGCGACCGACCACCAGTCGGCGCGGGTGTGACCGCGCAGCCGCGGGCGGGCGATCGCGAGGAGGATCAGCGCGGAGAACACCAACCGCAGCATGACCATGCCGAGCGGTCCCACCCGCGGGAACAGGATGACCGCGACGGAGGCGCCCACCTCCTGGCAGACCAGGCCGGCGACGACGAGCAGGACCCAGCCGGCTGCGCCGCCGCGGCGCGTCACAAGGCGGGCAGGGCGCAGATCGCGGCCGCGGCGATCTGATCGTGGAACTGCTGAGCCGTCCACGGTAATCCCGCCTCGGGAGCCGCCTGACCGTTGACCGCGGGGGCCTTGGACGCGATCGCGGCGAGTTGCCACGCCAGCGCCGCGCCGACCCCGCTGCCGGCGCCGGAGTTGTTCAGCACCACCACCACGGTCAGGCCGCTGCTCGGGTCGGCGAACGCGGCGGTGAGGTAGCCGGGAACCGAGCCGTACTGGCCCACGAGCGACCCGGCCTGGTAGGCGCCGCCGCCCGCCGTGAACCACGACGGCGCGTTGTCGTAGGCCGGATGCGTCCCGCCGAAACGCTTCTGATCCGCCGGCACCAACGCGCCGGTCGCGAGCGCCTGCACGTACGTGCGGAGGTCCTGCACGTCCGAGACGACGCCGGAGTCGGTGTAGCCGATGCTCGACGAGATCTTCGTGGTGTCCAGCGGCTCGGCGCAGTTCATCGCCCCGTCCGGTCCGGGCAACGACGTGTGCCCGGCGAGGGCGTCGTCGGCGGTCGCGGGGGCGGCCGCGGCGGCGGCCGGCAGCGCGGATGCCGTCATCCCCAGCGGCGAGAACACCCGGTCCTCGAACAGCTCGGCGGCGCTGCGCGACGTCGCGCGCTCCAGCGCGAGGCCGAGCAGGACGTAGCCGGCATCGGAGTCGGCGAACTTCACCCCGGGCGTGAGGACCTCCGGCGTGTTCCCGAGACCGTACGCCAGCAGCTCCCGCGGGTTCCAGGTTCGTTCCGGGTTCGACAGCCACAGCGGCTGCAGCTCGCCCTGGTACGAGCCGATGCCGGACGAGCTGTCGCACAGCTCCCGCAGCGACACGTTCTCGAGGTGGGGGATGCCGGCGACGTAATCGGTGACGCTGTCGTCGAGGCCGACGGTACCGGCCGCAGCGGTCTCGTACAGCACGTCGCACGTCATCGCGCGGGTGACGTCGCCGATGCGGAAATCCATGTCCGAGGTGACCGGCGTGGGGTCGGTCGCCGACTGGGTTCCGAGCCCGGCGACCCAGCTGCCGCTCCACGGCGCCCACACGCCGACGATCGCCCCGGATGCGCCCGTCGCGGCCATCGCGAACGAGACGGCATCCTGCAACTGCTTCTGGGTGTCGACGGCGAGGGCGGCTTCGACCTGGGTCGGGACGTCGACGGTCACCCGGCCCATCGCCGAGCACCCGGAGGCGGCGAGCGCCACCACGGCCGTCCCGGCGAGCGCCGCAGCGACGCGGCGTCTGACGGATCGCGCGCGCATTGTCACCCCCCTGGATCGGCCTAAGAATTCAAACACACGCCGAACGCCGCCCCGGCATACCGATCCGCATCGTGACGGCTATGACACCTCCACCACGCGGCGCCCGGACTCGTCCGCACGGATGTAGCGGCGCAGGTGCTGCGCGGTGAGGGTCTCGCCGGACTCGACCAACGCCGCGGGCGTCCCCTCGAACACGATCGTTCCGCCGTCGTGTCCGGCACCGGGACCGAGGTCGATGATCCAGTCCCCGTGGGCCATCACGGCCTGGTGGTGCTCGATGACGATGACGCTGTTGCCGGCATCCACCAGCCGGTCGAGCATCCCGAGCAGGTTGTCGACGTCGGCCAGGTGCAGGCCGGTGGTGGGCTCGTCGAGCACGTAGACCGCACCGGACTTCGCCATGCTGATCGCGAGTTTCAGCCGCTGCCGCTCGCCGCCGGACAGCGTGTTGAGCCGCTGACCGAGGGTGATGTAGCCGAGGCCGACGTCGACCAGACGGTCGAGCGTCTTGGCGGCGGGACCGGTGGCGAAGAACTCGGAGGCCTCGGCGACCGTCATCGACATCACCTCGTGGATGTTCTTGCCGTCCAGCCGGTACTCGAGCACCTCGTCGGTGAAGCCCCGGCCCTCGCACACCTCGCACCGGGTCTCGACGGTGGACATGAAGCCGAGTTCCGTGATGATGACGCCCAGGCCCTTGCACACCGGGCACGCGCCGGCGGAGTTCGCGCTGAACAGCGCGGGCTTGACGCCGTTCGCCTTCGCGAACGCCGCGCGGATCACGTCGAGCAGGCCGGTGTAGGTCGCGGGATTGCTTCGCCGCGACCCGCGGATGGCGGACTGGTCCACGGCGACCACGTCGTCGAAGGCGGGCACGTTGCCGTGGATGAGCGACGACTTGCCCGACCCGGACACGCCGGTCACCACGGTCAGCACCCCGAGCGGGATGTCCACGTCGACGCCCTTCAGGTTGTGCTGCATCGCGCCGCGGATCTCGAGCCGGGCCTTCGCCGCGCGCGTCGCCGGCTTCAGCTGCGCGCGGTGGTCGAGGTGGGTGCCCGTGAGCGTGTCGGAGGAGCGCAGGGATGCGACATCCCCCGTGAAGGTGATCTCGCCGCCGTCGCGGCCGGCGCCCGGACCGAGGTCCACGACGTGGTCGGCGATCTGGATCACCTCGGGCTTGTGCTCGACGACGAGCACGGTGTTGCCCTTGTCGCGCAGCTGGCGCAGCAGCGTGTTCATGCGCTGGATGTCGTGCGGATGCAGCCCCGCGGTCGGCTCGTCGAAGACGTAGGTGACATCGGTCAGCACCGATCCGAGGTGCCGGATCATCTTGGTGCGCTGCGCCTCGCCGCCCGACAGCGTGCCCGAGGAGCGGTCGAGGGACAGGTAGCCCAGGCCGATCTCGACGAAGGAGTCGATCGTGTCCTGCAGCCCGGCCATCAGCGGCGCCACGGCGGGGTCGTCGATTGTGCGCAGCCACCCGGCGAGGTCGGAGATCTGCATCGCCGCGGCATCCGCGATGCTCACCCCGTCGATCTTCGACGATCGCGCCGCCTCGCTCAGCCGCGTGCCGCCGCATTCGGGACACGCGGTGAATTTGACCGCCCGGTCGACGAACGCCCGGATGTGCGGCTGCATCGCGTCGCGGTCCTTCGACAGGAAGCTCTTGGTGATCTTGGGCACCAGACCCTCGTAGGTCATGTTGATGCCGGTGACTTTGATCTTGGTCGGCTCCTTGTAGAGGAAGTCGTGGCGCTCGGTCTCGGAGTAGTCGCGGATCTTCTTGCCGGGATCGACGAAGCCCGACTCGGTGAAGATCTTCACGTACCAGCCGTCGACGACGTATCCCGGGATCGTCAGCGCTCCCTCGGCGAGCGACTTGTCGCGGTCGTACAGTTCGTCCAGGTCGATGTCGCTGACCTCGCCGATGCCCTCGCAGCGCGGGCACATGCCGCCGGTGATCTCGAAGTCGCGATTCACGGTCTTGCCGCCGGCGCGGTCGGCGGTCATCGCCCCGCTGCCGGTGACCGACGGGACGTTGAACGAGAACGCCTGCGGCGAGCCGATATGCGGCTGCCCGAGCCGGCTGAACAGGATCCGCAGCATGGCGTGCGCGTCCGTCGCAGTGCCCACCGTCGAGCGCGAGTTCGCGCCCATGCGCTCCTGGTCGACGATGATCGCGGTCGTCAGCCCCTCCAGCCGGTCTACGTCGGGCCGGGCGAGGGTCGGCATGAACGCCTGGATGAACGTGCTGTAGGTGTCGTTGATGAGCCGCTGCGACTCGGCGGCGATCGTGCCGAACACCAGTGACGACTTGCCCGACCCGCTGACGCCGGTGAACACGGTGAGCCGGCGCTTGGGGATGTCGAGGCTGATGTCCTTCAGGTTGTTCTCGCGAGCGCCGACCACCTGGATGAGCTCGTGCGTGTCGGCGACGTGACCGGATGCTTCGGGCATGCGCTCCAGTCTGCCGCGAACCACCGCGTGCGCTACTCCAGGACCGGGGTGGATGCCGCGCGCGACGCCTCGGCCATGAAGCGCTCGACGTCGCGGTCGACGCGGATGTCGCTCGGGCGCAGCGGACGCGTGAGGTAGAGCCCCTCCAGCGAGCTGAGCCGCGACAGCGCGACGTACGTCTGACCCGGCGCGAAGGCGCCGGACCCGAGATCGATCACCGCTCGGTCGTACGTCTTGCCCTGCGACTTGTGGATCGTCACCGCCCATGCCAGACGCAGCGGAAACTGCGTGAACTCCGCGACGATGTCACGGCTCAGCGACCTCGTGGCGGGGTCGTAGGCGTACCGGAACCTCTCCCACACCGCCGGCTCCACATCGTGCTGGACGCCGTCGAGCTCGACCCGCACGGTGCCCCCGGCGATCCGCACGACGGTGCCGATCGACCCGTTGACCCATCGCGGCTCGCCGTACGACGTGTCGTTGCGCAGGAACATCACCTGCGCGCCGACCTTCAACTGCAGCTCGGGGTCGGCGGGGTAGACCTCGCCGCGGCCGAAGTCGCCGTTGACCTCGGCGACCGCGGTCTGCAGCCGGCCCGCCAGCGCGTCGAGGTGCCGGCGGTTGATCGAGGTGACGATGTCGTTGCGCGTCGCGAGCGTGATGATCGGCGGCTCGTGCTCGCCGGGTTCGGGCGGCCGGCGCGCGCCGGTCTCGTTGAGGATCTGAGCGATCTCGGCCGTCACCCGCCCGTGCCGGACCGCGTTGAGCATCGCCTTGAATCGCGGGTCCGACTGACGGTGGATGTCGCGCAGCTCGCGGATGTGCAGCTGCGCGCCGTAGGAACCGACATCCAACAGTCCGTCGTCGCTGACCGCGCCCGCCCACACGTGCGCGTCGAAGAACCAGAACGACCGGTAGTGGTCGCGGATGTACCGCAGTTCATCGCCGTGCGGCGGAACCGGCGCGAGTTGGTACGGATCGCCGAACATCACCACCTGAACCCCGCCGAACGGTTCGGCGCGGCGCTTGCGCGCCTGGCGCAACGACCGGTCGATGCCGTCCATCAGGTCGGCGTTGACCATGGAGATCTCGTCGATCACGAGCGTGTCGATCGCGTTGAGCAGCTTGCGCGTGGCATCCGACTGCTCCAGCTCGCCCGTGGCGATGAGCCCGATCGGAAGGCGGAACAGCGAGTGGATCGTCTGCCCCTCGACGTTCAGCGCCGCGACTCCCGTCGGCGCGCACACCGCGATCTGCTTGGACGTGCGGTACGCCAGATGCTGCAGCAGCGTCGACTTGCCGGTGCCGGCCCTCCCGGTCACGAACACGTGATCGCGCGTCGTCTCGATGAGGCGGAACAGTGCGTCCTGCTCGGGTGAGAGGACGGTCTCGGTCACCCCGCCCATGCTAGGCGGCTGGGCCGTTCCTACACTGGGGCTGTGGACCAACCGGGGGGGATGGTCGGGACGGCGGCACCGGTGGATACGGATGCCGCAGCCCCGGCATCCGCTCGCCGTCGCCGCCTCCGTGCCGACCTGGCGGTGCTGGCCCTGGTCGGCGTGCTGCTCGTCGCCGCGCTCGCCGCCGGGGTCGCGAGCGTGTACCGCGAGTTCTACAGCGCCACCGCGTTCGTCGAGCGGTACCTGGGCCTGCTCGCCGACGGTCGCGCCGCCGACGCGCTCGCGGTCCCCGGGGTCGCGGTCGACTCGAGCGTGCTGGCAGCGGAGGGGCTGCCCGAGACGGCGTCGGAGGCACTGCTGCGCGCAGCGGTGCTCGGCCCGCTCACACAGGTGCGCGTGACCTCGGAGGAAGGTGTCGGCGCGGTCACCGATGTCACCGTCGCCTACCGCGCCGGCGGTTACCCGGGCACCACGGTCTTCGCCGTCGAGCGCGCCGGGTGGATCGGCGCGGCTCCGGCGTGGCGGTTCGCGCGCAGCCCGCTGGCGGTGATGCAGCTCGACGTCGAGGGGTCGATGTCCTTCAGAGTCAACGGCTTCGAGATCGACAAGCGTCAGGTGCTGCCCGACGGGGTGGATGCCGATCCCGCCGCGGCCGTGCCGATGCTGGTGTTCTCGCCGGGGGCGTACACCGTCGCCGTCGACACTCCGCTGGCTCGAAGCGACGACGTTCCGGTGCTCGCGGATGCGCCGCTGGCCAGCGTCGCCGTCGACGTGAGAGCCCGGCCGACCGACGAGTTCGTCAGCGTCGTGCAGCAGCGGGTCGATGAGTTCCTCGCCGGCTGCGCCGACCAGCGCGTGCTGCAGCCGACCGGCTGTCCGTTCGGGTTCGTGGTGCAGAACCGCCTGGAGCAGCCGCCGGTGTGGTCCATCGTCACCTCACCCCGCGTGACGATCGAACCCGACGGCGCCGGGTGGCGCATCCCGCCGGTGCGGGCTACGGCGCACATCTCGGTGTCGATCCGATCCATCTTCGACGGGTCGCTGCGACAGGTCGAGGAGGACGTCCCGTTCGCGATGACCGGCCGGATCACGATCCAACCCGACGGATCCGCGTCGATCACCGTGACCGGCGTCGACGACTGAAACCACGCTGCGGCGTCAGCGGGCGTCGCGTTCGGCGAGCGCCGCGAGCCGCGCGTTGTACTCGGCGAGCTCGGCGTCCCCGGTGCGGTCGGCGTGACGGTCGCCGCGGCGCTGCGTGCGGTCGTCGCTTCGGCTCCACTGGATGGCGACCGTGACGGCCAGGATGAGGGTCGGCAGCTCGCCGATCGACCAGGCCACGCCGCCGCCGATGTACTGGTCGTCCAGCGGCAGCGAGCCCCAGGTGCGCCCCATCGAGCCGAACCACTCGGCGATCATCAGGCCGGACTGACTCATGATCGCGATGCCGAAGAACGCGTGCATCGCCATCACGCCGATGAGGATCAGCAGGCGCCCGGGGTACGGCAGTCGGAACGGCACCGGGTCGATCCCGACGAGCGACTGCACGAACAGGTATCCGGTGATCAGGAAGTGCGCGACCATCCACTCGTGGCCGAGGTGGTCGTACAGCGACCACCGGAACAGGTCGGTGTAGTAGAAGACCCACAGCGATCCGATGAACAGCCCGGCCGAGACGAACGGGTTCGTGAGGATGCGGGCGACCGGGCTGTGCACCGCCCACAGGATCCACTCGCGACCCCCGCGGGTACCGTCATCCCGCTTCCGGATCGCCCGCGCGGCCAGGGTGACGGGCGCGCCGGGCACGAGCAGCAGCGGGATCGCCATCGTCAACAGCATGTGCCCGACCATGTGCACGCTGAACAGGTACTCCTGGTACACGTTCACCGGCCCGCACGTGACCCACAGCAGCAACAGCATCCCGAGCGTCCACAGCACGGTGCGGTGGACCGGCCAGCTGTCGCCGCGGCGGCGCAGCCGCCACACGCCCGCCAGGTAGAAGAACAGCCCGAACCCGACGACGAAGGCCCACAGCACGTCGATGTTCCACGCGCCGAACCAGCGGGCCAGGTTCAGCTCCGGCGGCAGCGGCGAATTCGTGAGGATCTCCGCGGGTGTCGGTGCGGCCGGTGCCTGTTCGTTCGCCGGGGGCGGCGTGCGCGCGAGGGCGGCAGCCGCGCCGCTCGCGATGCCCATGAACGCCAGCTCGAGCATGATCAGCGTCCAGAAGCGGCGGGATGTCGCATCCTCGCGGATCCTCTCGATCAGGCGGAGCCGGTATACCGCGCCGAGGAAGCCCAGTGCCACGAGTGCGGTGATCTTCACCAGCAGGATCACGCCGTAGCCGGAGTCGAGCCCGTCGAAGGAGCCGAGGCTGACCGCGGCGCGCACCGTGCCCGAGAGGGCTACGACGATGAAGGCGACGAGCGCCACCGACGAGTACCGGGTCAGCACGTCGGCGAGACGGCCGAGGCGCAGCGCCGGGCGCACCACGACCATGAGCAGCAGCCCGCCGAGCCACACCGCCGCACCGATCATGTGCAGGATGAGCGAGGTCGCCGCGATCGCGTGGGTGGAGAGGGCACCGGAGTGGCCCTGCGTTCCCATCGGCACCAGGGTGGCCAGGGCGAGTAGAGCGACCAGCAGCGTGGCCGTCCACGACCTCGCGGCGAAGGTGAGCACGGTCAGCGCCGCACCGGCGATCGTGGTGATCAGCCACGTGCGGCCCAGCTCCTGCTCGACGAGGAACTGACCGAGCTGCTGACCGAAGAGCGGGTCGGGGCTGGGGTGGGCGTCGGTGGCATCCACGAAGGTCAGCAGTCCGGTGACCCCGGCCGCGACGGTGAAGACCGCGGCGGAGATGGATGCCAGGTTCAGCGCGAGCTCGAACGGCGGGTCGCCGGCCTTGAGCGCGAACAACGCGACCACGAGGCCGCCCGCGAGCCCCGCGGCCGAGAGGTTGACCACGAGCGTCGCGATGGGAAGGCCCCAGCGCACGACCGGGCCCGGGTCGCCCAGTTGCAGCGGCGCGGCGCCGCCGCCGAACGCCAGCGCCCACACCAGCGCCGCGAGCGCGGCGATGACGAGGATCGCCGGTCCGACGACGCGCAGCGCGCGCGGCGTGCCCACGCGCCCTGCGGCTGAGCGCCGCGCGGCAGCGGCGTGCGGAGTGGGCGTGGAGATCACCCCTCAAGCGTACGTTCGCGCCGGGGGCCGCATCCGTGTTCGCGGCGCTTCGCCAGCCTCCGCGCGGTGCCGCCGGGCAACGGAGAGGGGGATGCCTTGCGGCATCCCCCTGGCGTGGGCCGGCTGGCAACGGAAAGGGGATGCCTCGCGGCATCCCCCTGACGTGGGCGGCTGGCAACGGAAAGGGGGATGCCTCGCGGCATCCCCCTGACGCGGGCCGACTACTTGACGGCGGCCTTGAGCTTCGAGCCGGCGGTGACCTTCACGCGCTTGCCGGCCGGGATCTTGATCTCGGCGCCGGTCTGCGGGTTGCGGCCGGTGCGCGCCGACGTGGAGACCTGCTCGAACGAGAGCCAGCCGGGGATCGAGACCTTGCTTCCCTTGGCGACCGCGTCGGACACGGTCGAGAAGAGGGAGTCGAGCACGCCCGAGACGGCGCCCTGGCTCTGCCCGGTCGCGCTGGCGATGCTCGCGACGAGCTCGGTCTTGGTGATGGACTTGTCGGCCATTGTGGATGTCCTCCAGACGGCGCGAGGCCGCCGTACTTGCTGGAACCGGAGGGCGAAGACGCCTCCGGGTGGTCGATCGACCGCCTCGAATGTAGCCGACCCCGCCGCACAACCGCGTATTTTCGCGGTTTTTCGTCACTCTCGGCTGTGTCTTCGGGGGCCGGTGTGGCTCCTGTGGCCAGTGTGACAGGGTCGCTCGGGGGTCGGGGTCGGGGTCGTAGGTCAAGTGGTTCGGGGTCGGTGCGAGCCGGGCGGGCCTCTAATGTCCCGGAAACGCAGGTTCGGAGCATCCATAATC
>CAXTES010000010.1:0-34942 GCA_964243215.1 uncultured Microbacterium sp.
GAGGCTGCCCGGGCTGCACCCATTGGCGAGGCGGGACGGATGCCGGGGCCTGCGGCGTCGGATACCCCGCGTAGGTCGGGTAGCCGGTGTAGTAGGCGTTCCAGTCGGGAGTGCCGTCGGGCAGCACCGGCAGCGGGGTGACCCCGTCCGCGTAAGTGGGCCAGCCGGGCGGGGGCTGCGGGACGCGCGGCCGGCGAGGCGCGAACAGCGTGTTCATCAGCGGTACGAGGGCCGTGCCGACGGCCGCGAGGATCGTGACCGCGACGACGATCCGCCAGTAGATCTCGTGGAAGTTGAGCCACTCGCTGAGCATGAGCGGCAGCACGAGCATGACGGTCAGAATCGCGACCAGGCCGACCGTGAGGTATCCGACCAGCGTCGTGAACGGCGTGCGTCTACGCGCGATGGCCTTGGTGAACAGCCGCAGATGCAGCAGCGCCAACTGCAGGATGAGCACGATCAACAGGAACGACATGAATCGCGCCACTCCGCGGTCGAAGTAGTCGAGCCTGCGCTCGGGCATCCAGATGAGGAACGCCCCGATCAGCAGCGTGACGACCCACACCACCATGCTCGTCAGCGCGAACCAGGCCGGTCGGCGCGATGCCAGGCGGGCGTCGAGGATCGCCGCTGCGGCGAACCCCGCGAGAAGGAGGATCGTCAGGAATGCGCGACCGATGAGTCCGTTCTGCGAACCGATCAGCACCCAGATGACGCAGACGAGCGCGGCGGCGATCAGGGCGCCGATCGCGACCCACATCGCCGCCCGCAGCAGCTTGGAGTTCGAGACATCCGTCTGCGGTGGACTGGCGTGCGGATCTGACACGGACATCGATACCCCCCTGGCGGCCCGATGCCGCAGGCTCATCCTGCCACGACGTCGGATCCGCGCCGCCGATCCCCCGATGAGGCGACCGGTGAATGGCGACAGGGCGCCCCTCCGGGACGCCCCTGTACCACTTCGGTGGCGAGTGAGGGATTCGAACCCCCGAAGTCTAAGACGGCTGATTTACAGTCAGATCCCTTTGGCCGCTTGGGTAACTCGCCAGGCGCACCCGCCCGGCTTTCGCAGTCGACCGGAGGCGCGATCCACAATCCTACCCGCCACGCGCGCGCGGCGAAAAACGGCGGATCAGGTGCCGATGCGGTCCAGGTCCAGGTCGGCGAGCGCCGACGGCAGCCGCAGCAGCGCCCCTTCGAAGCGGCATGTCGCGCCCGCGACATCCATCGCCTCCTGCAGCAATTCACCCCACCCGTCGGCGTCGGCGGGAGTGTCGTCTCGCATCGCCGCGACCGCTGTGGCGAGCACGGCGTCGCCGCCGCCCATCGTGTCGACGATGCGGCCGGGCAGCGCCGAGATCGGACGCGTGACGATGACCTCACCGGCCTCGAGCGTGGCGCCGCCGGCGCCCTGCGTGGCCAGCACCGCGTCGACGCCGAGATCGACGAGCCGTTCGCGCAGCTCGTCGAGGGGGGCACCGTAGAGCAGCTGCGCGTCATCGTCGCCGACCTTGACCAGGGATGCCGAGGCGGCGAGCTGCTCGAACCCGCGCACGAACTCGGCGCGATCGGTCAGCATCCCGGACCGCGGATTCGGGTCGATGGCGAGCGGATGGCCGTTGACCGCCTCGGCGAGCTCGAGGGTTTGAGCGACGTCGTCGAACGGGAAGCAGCTCACGACGGTCATCGTGGCATCCCGGATCGCCTGCTTCTCGGCATCCCCGAATCGGATGCGTCGACCCTTCGCGGCGTCGTTGAACTCGTACGTCGGCTCGCCCGACCCGGAGCGCGTGCTGACCGCACGCGATGAGCCCCGTGGCGACGATGTCGCGATCAGGTCGACGCCGAAGTCTTGCAGATACGACCGGATGTGATCGCCCGACTCATCGGCTCCGACCATCGCGATGAGCGTCGTCGGCACGCCGAGTCGCGCCAGCCCGACGGCGACGTTCAGCGCGGCGCCGCCGACGAACTCCCGCACCCCCGTATCATCGCGCAGCTCGTCGATGAGGGCGTCGCCGATGACGACGACCCGATCCGTCCCTGTCATTGCCGCTCCCCTTCGAGCACGCTTCCGATGAATGCCTCGGTGCGTCGTCGTGTGCCGTCGATGCGCAGGTCGACGCTAGCGCGCACCTCGCTGGGCGCCAGCGGCGCGGCCAGGCGCACGTTCTCGTGGCACGACAGGTCGGCGCACATGTAGGTGCCGACGCTGTCGCCGTCCAAGCCGGCATCCCCCGCCTTGCGGGCGGTGAACAGCGACACCTGGTCCGCCGGCTGCATCGTGTGGCAGAGGTTGCACATCGCCGACCGCGCGCGCGGCGTGCTCTCGGCGGCGCGCAGCACGACGCCGGTGGGCTCGCCGTCGACCTCGGCGATGAGGTAGCCGCGACCGCGGGTGCGCGGATCCCGCCACGCCAGGAAGTCCAGGTGGTCCCAGTCCGTGAGCACGAAGTCGTGCGGCGCCGTCATGAGCCGCTGCTCGTCGGGTGATGCGTTCACGAGGGTGTCGCGCAATTCGTCCTCGGTCAGCGCACGCATGGATGCCAGTGTACAAACGCGGTCGCGAACGCCGCCCCGCCGGGCGGCGAGGCCCGGGCGGTCTGGCATCCGGCGGTCTACTTGACCGATCCGGCGGTCAACCCGCCGACGATGTACCGCTGCAACGCCATGAACAGCGCCACCGGCAGGATCGCCGCGATGATCGCGCCGGCGGCGAAGACGCTCCAGTTCTTGGCGGTCTCCTGCGAGACGAACTGGTAGAGCCCGACCGCGAGGGTCTGCTTCTCGGGATCGACCAGCAGGATCGAGGCGATCACGAACTCGCCGGTCGTCGACAGGAACGACAGCAGCCCGACCACGGCCAGGATCGGCGCGACCAGCCGCAGGATGATCGTGAAGAAGATGCGAGCGTGTCCGGCGCCGTCGATCTTCGCCGCCTCGTCGATCGAGGCGGGCACGGTGTTGAAGAAGCCGTACATGAGGTACGTGTTCACGCCGAGCGAGCCGCCGAGGTAGACCATGATCAGCCCGATCTGGGTGTTCAGCCCGATGGCCGGGAAGATGTCGGAGATGGCCGTCATCAGCAGGAAGATCGCGACGAAGGCCAGCAGCTGCGGGAACATCTGCACCAGCAGAAGGCTCAGCAGTCCGAACCGCCGCCCCCGGAAGCGCATGCGCGAGAACGCATAGGCCGCGAGCGCGCCCAGCAGCACGGTGCCGACGGCCGTCACGAGGCCGATGACGATCGTGTTGCCCAACCACGCGAGGAACGGATGTTGCGGATCCTGGAACAGCGCGACGTAGCTCTGCAGGCTGAAGTTGCGGAACAGCCCGTTCGCCGTCAGCAGCGTGCCGCCCGGATTCAGCGACGCCGACAGCACGTACAGCAGCGGGAAGCCCGCGAACACCAGCATCACGATGCCGACGATGTGACGCCAGCCGGTCTCGCGGAAGTACTTGCCGAACGGCCGGCGCGGCGCCTTCGCGCCGGGGTCCCCCGCGCTGGGCGGTGGGGCGAGTTCCGTGCTGGTCTCGTCGACGTTCGTCCCGAGGAGCAGGGTCTCGGATACCACCCCCTCCTGGAACGCACCGATGCCCGAACCGGGTGCCGATATCTGGTCGTTGCTGCTCATGTCAGTTCAGCTCCTCGAGCACCCTTGTCTGGCGGAATCCGATGTACGAGATGAGCCCGACGAGCAGGAAGATGATGATCGAGAATGCGCTGGCAAGACCGAAGTCGCGCAGCTGCCCCACGAACGCCACCTTGTAGACCATCGAGATCAGGATGTCGGTCTGACCGACGTTGATGCTGGCGTCGGAGAACCGCGGGCCGCCGCCGGTCAGCATGTAGATCAGCACGAAATTGTTGAAGTTGAAAGCGAAGGACGAGATCAGCAGCGGGGCGACCGACACCAGCAGCAGCGGGAACTTGATGTAGCGGAAGATCTTCCACGTTCCCGCGCCATCGACCTTGCCGGCCTCGTTGATGTCCTCGGGTATGGATTGGATCGCTCCCGTGGTCACCAGGAACATGTACGGGAACCCGAGCCAGAGGTTGACGATGAGGATCGCCAGCTTCGCCAGCCACGGATCCTGCAGCCACGGGATGGATGCGCCACCGAACAGGATCTGGTTGATGAAGCCGAAGTCCTGATTGAACAGACCCGCCCACACGAGCGCCGACAGGAACCCCGGGAACGCGTACGGCAGGATCATGATGACGCGGTAGAACCTCTTGCTCTTCATCCGCGGATCGTTGAACACGATCGCCAGCGTCAGGCCGAGGATGAACGTCGTCGCAACGGACAGGACGGCGAAGGCGAAGGTCCACAGCGTCACGGCGAGGAACGGCCCCCGGATCGACTGGTCCGTGAAGGCGCGGACGAAGTTGTCGAAGCCGACCGGGACGACCCAGCCGGGCAGCAGCTCGCTGCCGTCGTCGGCCTGGAACGCCCCGTGCCCGCGGTCGGTGTACACGGTGCCGGTGTTCGTATCGGTCATCGTGTTGGACGCGGCGTTCCAATCCAGATTCGACACGAACAGATAGGCGTTCGAGCCGTCCGTGGTGCGCAGCGAACCGTCGTTGGGGTCGTCCGAGACGGGCACCGCGAGCGCGGCGATCGCCTCCTGGTTGTCGATGATCTGCGAGAAGTCGAGGGTGTCGTAGCCGGGGGCGCCCGTCGAGTTCGCGCCGTCCACCGTCTGCAGCGGCTGCTCGGCGCCGCCGACCACGAAGTCGCCGGTGTCGGGGTCCGTGGTCAGCAGGAAGAACTGGCCGTTCTGCTCGAGCACCGTGATGGGGTACGTCGGAGAGTCCTCGACGCGGCTCTGGGACTGCAGCAGCAGCGCGTTGACCGCGTCGTCCTTCGTCGAATTGTGTCCCGAGCCGTAGTTCGTGAACGCGATGTAGATCGTGTACAGCACAACGAAGATCTGGAAGATCAGCAGGAACACCAGTCCCGGCGTGAGGTACTTGGCGGGCAGCAGGCCCGGCCGCAGGTAGACGACGTTCACCGCCACCACACCGAGGGCCAGGATGACGGCGATCACCCACTGCTTCTGCGCGATGAGCACGAAGAGGGCGTAGACCGCGGCGGCGTCGATGATGGCGAGGGCGACGATCTTGAAGACCCACACCTTCCAGCCCTCGCCGGCCGCGGCGGCGTACGCCTCCGCTCGACGGCGCTTGCGCTGCGTGACGGGGTCGGTGACAGGCGGCGCCTGCTCATCCACCATCGGACCGGTCATCTTCGACTCCTCGTTCGTTCCGCGATTCGAATGGATGCGGTGAGGCGGCGTCTCGGTGACGCCGCCTCACCGCAGCTCACACGGCCGGTCAGCCGATCTTGGCCTGCACGTCGGACGCCATCTTCGTCCACGTCGACGTCGCATCGCCGCCCTTGATGATGGCCGCTTCGGCGACGCCCCAGAACTCCCACACCGACCCCATCTCGGGGATGCTCGGCTGGGGGTAGCCCTCCGAACCGACCTTCGCGAATCCGGCAGTGATCGGGTCGGACAGCGCCTTCTCGTACGCGGCGGTCAGCGCCGGCGGACGGTTGCCCGCCTTGTAGATCGCGGTCTGCACGGCTTCGGTGCCGACGTAGTTCACGAGGAACTCGTTGGCCGCCAGCGTGTTCTTGGACTTCGCGTTGACGTAGAAGCCCTGCACGCCCACGAACGGACGAGCGGTCTGGCCACCGGCCGACGGGATCGGGTCGATCGCGATGTTGATGCCCTTCGCCTGCGCGTCCGCCACGTTCCACGGTCCGGTCAGGATGAACGGCGACTGACCGGAATTGAACGCCTCTTTGGACAGATCCTGAGTCAGGTTGAGGTTGATCGTGCCCGCTGCACCTTGCTGCCCCAGCCAGGTCGCGAACGCCTGCCCCGAGGCATCCCCGATCGTGAGCTTCGACCCGTCGTACGAGCCGTCGGAGTTCTGCGCGAAGACCGAATTGCCGAACGACGACTGGAACGGGTACAGGTGATACGGATCGGCGTTGGCCGGGTCCAGACCCACCACGAACGGGTACTGCGTGCCGGCAGCCGTGCCCTTGGCGATCATGTCATCGAACGAGGTCGGAGCATCGGCGACGAGCGCGGTATTGCGCATGAGCGCGATGTTCTCGATCGCGTACGGCAGCCCGTACACCTTTCCGCCGTTGGTGAAGGCCTGGATCGCGACATCCTGGAAGTCGCCGGTCTTGTCGCCGAGTTCGATCGGTGCCACCAGGCCGTCCTGCACGAAGCCGCCGAGCCAGTCGTGCGCACCGACGGTGATGTCGGGACCCTTGCCGGTGGGCACCTGTGCGGCGAAGTCCGCCTGGATCTTCGAGAAGTCCTTCTCGACGAGCTTGACAGTGATGCCCTTCTCCTGCTCGAACGTCTTGACGACGTCCTTCAAGGCTGTGGCACGGTTCGCGTCGACCCAGACGGTCAGCTCCGCACTCGAGGCGCCGCTCGAACTGGTGCCGCCGCCTCCGCCGCCGCAGCCGGTCAGTGCCAGCATGCTTCCTGCGATGAGTGCGCCGAATGCCAGCGCGCTCTTCCTGTTCACCTTCATCGGTGTTCGCCTCTCCTGTGTATTCGGAGGTCCGAAGCGCGCACGGCGGCTCCATCGTCCCCGGCCTCGTGTTGCAAGCGCTTACAGCATGCCGTACCGCGCAACGCTGTGCAATCGGCAATACGGGTCGATATCTCATCGTGATCCGTAGACTTCCGGCATGGCTGATTCCTCGTTCGACATCGTCAGCAAGGTCGACCACCAAGAGGCCGACAATGCGCTGAACCAGGCCCGCAAGGAGGTCGAGCAGCGCTACGACTTCAAGAACACCGGCGCTTCGATCGAGTGGACCGGCGAGCAGATCCTGATCAAAGCGGCGAGCGAGGAGCGTGCGAAGGCGGTGCTGGATGTGTTCCAGTCCAAGCTCATCAAGCGCGGCATCTCCCTCAAGAGCCTGGACTCCGGCGAGCCGGTCCCCAGCGGCAAGGAGTTCCGCATCACCTCGTCCCTGAAGGACGGGATCTCGCAGGACAACGCCAAGAAGATCGGCAAGATCATCCGCGACGAGGGCCCGAAGTCGGTCAAGTCGCAGATCCAGGGTGATGAGCTGCGCGTGCAGTCCAAGAGCCGCGACGACCTGCAGGAGGTGCAGCGGCTCCTGAAGGCGGCCGACCTCGACGTCGACCTGCAGTTCGTCAACTACCGCTGACGGTCGGATGCCGGGCTCGAAGCGCATCTGTCGGGCGCGGTCGGGCGGGAGCATGATGTCGGCATGGCCGAGATGCCGATTCCTCCGCCCACGCGCAGACAGACGCGCCGGCAACCGCCCCGGGGTGGGCCCGAACGGATGCCGCGGCTGTTCGATCTCGAAACGCCCCAGTCTGCGGACGATGCGGCGCTCGCGCGGCGCGCGCAATTGCTCGCCACCGAGCACTGGGGCCTGCTCGCGGCACGCAGCACCGCGCAGAGCGAATTGCTCACACGGATCACGATCTTCCTCACCCTCGTCTCGGCGGGACTGGTCACGATCGGCCTGCTGGGACAGGCGACGTCGTTCTCGGGATGGTTCGCCGGTGCGGCCGTGGCCATCCTCGCGTTCCTCACACTGATCGGGGTCATCACCCACGTCCGGGTGTTGAACGCCTCGGAGGAGGACATGATGTTCGTCGTCGCCATGAACCGCATCCGGGTCGCCTACATCGACATCGATCCGGCGCTCGCGAGATACTTCCTCGCCGCCGTGCACGACGACGAGGCGGGGATGTCGCTGACGTACTCGTTTCTTCGCCGGCGGTCGTTCAGCCACGTGTTCGGCAGCTCGATGATGCTCATCTCGATCGTCGTCGGTTGCGTCATCGGCCTGCTCGCCGGCGCGGTCGCGACAGTCGCGTCCGTGCCGACCGGCTGGGCGATCGCGGTCGGGGCTGCAGGGGGCCTGGTCTACATCGCGGCGGCGTTCACCTACGGCGAAGTCATCTACGCGCAGGCCTGGCGGGACTACAGTCCGCTGCGGGCGACGCCGGTGGAAGGCAATGACGGCCGAACCTGAATTTGTCCCCCAAATGGTGGACAAAGCCGCCGCGATCAATTACCGTATTCCGAGGCACCCGAACGACGATCGGCGGTCAAAACCTATCGTCGAGCCGTCCGTCGCGATCTGGGGACGCGGCGGAAAAAGCCACGTGAGGGGTGCCCTCGAGTAGCCCATTTTGGACTGGGCGACTCGAGGACACCCTGTGGCTGCCCCTCAGGGGATGATCGCTGGGGACGATCTCAATGCCACGCTGGGGACGTGGCATGCCCGTATCAGATCGGCGGCCGCGTCAAGGATAGCGCAGATTGGACCGCGATCAGGCACTTCGCGCGCAGCATGCCTATGCGGTGCGGGAGATGTCGACCATCTCGTCGCGCGGGACGACCTTGATGCGTGCGCGGTCGTGCGGCGCGCCGAGACCGATCTCGTGCTCGTCGAGCCGATGCCAACCCTCCAGGTCGGTCCAGGCCACACCGCGCTCGGCGAGCAGCGCGGGTATCGACTCCTCCTCGGGATGCTGCGGCTGCCACCACGACCCCTGATCGTTGATGACGTGACGGATCGTCTCCATCGCATCCGATTTGGTGTGGCCGATCAGGCCCACCGGGCCACGCTTGATCCACCCCGTGGCATACACGCCGGGGACCCGGTCGTTCGAGTCCCTGCGCAGCACCTGCCCCTCCCGGTTGGGGATGACCCCGTGCCGCTTGTCGAAAGGCACGCCCGGAAGCGGCGACCCGAAGTAGCCGACGGCCCGGTACAGCGCCTGCACCGGCACCCGCCGGACCTCGCCGGTGCCGATGACGCCGCCCTCGCCGTCGGGTCGGGTGCGCTCGTACACGAACGCCGACACCCGGCCGGTGTCATCCGTCGCCACCTCGAGAGGCTTGGCGTAGAAGTGCAGGTGCAGTCGACGCGATGCCGTACCGCCGGCGTTGTTCGCACTGGGGCGCTTGCGCCACGACTGCAGCACGCGGTCGATGACCATCACCTGCTTGTTGCTCGCGATCGCGGCCTTGGACGCGTCGTCGTAGTCGAAGTCCTCCTCGTACACGACGACGTCGACGTCGCGCATCTCACCGAGCTCGCGCAGTTCGAGCGGAGTGAACTTCACCTGTGCGGGGCCGCGCCGGCCGAACACGTGCACGTCGGTGACGGGGCTCTCCTGCAGTCCCCGGTAGACGTTGTCGGGCACCTCCGTCGGCAGCAGATCCTCGGGATGCTTCGAGAGCATGCGCGCCACATCCAGTGCGACGTTGCCGTTGCCGATGACGGCGACGGACGCGGCATCCAGCGGCCACTCCCGCGGATAGTCGGGGTGCCCGTCGTACCAGCTGACGAAGTCGGCGGCACCGTACGAGGCCTGCGCGTCGATGCCGGGCAGGTCGAGGCCGGCATCGCGGACGGCTCCGGTCGCGAAGATCACCGCGTTGTAGTGCTGCTTCAGGTCGTCGAGAGTCAGGTCCTGCCCGTACCGGACATTGCCGAAGATGCGGATGTCACCGCGGTCGAGCACCTCGCGCAGGGCCGTGATGATGCCTTTGATGCGCGGGTGGTCGGGGGCGACCCCGTAGCGCACCAGGCCGTACGGCGCCGGCAGGTGGTCGAACAGGTCGATGGAGACATCGAATTTGCGCTCCGCCTTGAGCAGGATGTCGGCGGCGTAGATGCCCGCCGGTCCCGCGCCGACGATGGCCAGCCTGAGCTTGGTCATTGTGTGTCTTTTCCTCGAGGTTTCAGCTGCTGCGGTCCGCGACGGCCTCGGCGAATCGGGTGAGCGCATCGCGCACCGGTCCCGGGGGCAACGGCGCGAGAGCCGCGATGGCTTCCTTCGACCACTCGTGAGCGAGGTCGAGCGTCTGCCGGGTCGACACGTGCTCGCGCAGCTCGGCGAGCGCGTCGTCGAGGATCGCCGGATCGGCGCCTGCTGCGATCCTCGCCACCCCGTCGTCGATGCGCACCCGCAGGGCGATGGAGGCTTCGTCGCCGCGTCGGCCGAGCAGCAGGTACGGCATCGTCGGCACCCCGGCACGCAGGTCGGTACCGGGCACCTTCCCGGTCTCGTCGGGGTCCGCCGAAAGGTCCATCACATCGTCGAGCAGCTGGAACGCAACCCCGGCCTTCTCGCCGAAGACCAGCGCCGGCCGCTCGTACTCGGGGGGTGCGTTGGAGTAGATGACACCGGCCTGCGCGGCCGCCGCGATCAGCGAACCGGTCTTGTCGGCGAGCACCTGCAGGTAGAACCGCACCGGGTCGGCGGCATCCCCCGGTCCGATCGTCTCGTGCATCTGCCCGAGCACCAGCCGCTCGAACGTGTCGGCCTGGATGCGGATCGCGCGGTCGCCGAGCCGCGCCATCAGCACGCTGGCGCGCGAGAACAGCAGGTCGCCGGTGAGGATCGCCACATTGTTGCCCCACACGGCCTGCGCGCTGGGGACACCGCGGCGCACCTCGGCGCCGTCCATCACGTCGTCGTGATACAGCGAGCCCAGGTGAGTCATCTCCAGGGCGGTGGCGGCGGTGATGACATCGTCGGTGGCGCCGCTGCCGAGCTGGGCGGTCAGCAACGCGAGCATCGGACGGACGCGCTTGCCACCGGCCTCGTACAGGTACCGGCTCGTGGCATCCGCGAGCGCGTCGGTGACGCGCAACTCCTCGGCGAGCTTGTCCTCGATGCGGTCGAGGCCGTCTTCGACGCTCTGCAACAGCCGGCGCGACCGGGGCCCCGCGAAGATGCGGTCGGTCATGCCGAGGCGGCTCGCCAGACGCGAGCCGGGTGCCGAGGGGCTCGGTGTCACCGTCCCAGCCTAACGGTGAGGCTTCCGATGAGCCGGGTCAGCGGGGTTTGGTCGCCCGGTGCAGCGCCACGATGCCGAACGAGAGATTTCGGAATGCGACATCCGTCCATCCCGCCTCGCGGATCCATGCGCTCAGCGTCCGCTGGTCGGGCCAGTCCTTGATCGACTCGTTGAGGTAGTCGTACGCGTCGGCGTTCGTGCTGACCGCCTTGGCCACCGTCGGCAGGACGCGGTCGTTGTAGAACCGGTACAGCCCGTTGAAGGCGCGCGACGGGGGGTGCGAGAACTCGCAGATCACCAGGCGCCCGCCGGGTTTGGTCACCCGCAGCAGCTCGGCGATCGCCTTCCGCGCGTCGTTGACGTTGCGCAGGCCGAACGACATGGTGACGGTGTCGAAGTCGTCGTCGGCGAACGGCAGGGCCGTGGCATCCGCCTCGACGAACGTCAGGTTCGGGATGCTGCCGTGGCGTCGCCTGCCCTCGGCGATCATGCCGGGAGAGAAGTCCGCCGCGATCACGTCGGCGCCGCTGCGGGCGAGCGAGACCGCGCTGGCCCCGGTACCGGCGGCGAGGTCGAGGATGCGCTGCCACCGCTTCGGCGCGACCGCACGGGTCGTCGCCGCGCGCCAGAGCTGATCGTTGCCGAGGCTCAGCACGGTGTTGGTGCGGTCGTAGCCGGCCGCCACCTCGTCGAACATGCCGCTGACGCGTTTCGGGTCTTTTCCGAGGTCGGCGCGGCGGGGCTGCTCCGGCTCGCTCACCCTGCCGAGTCTAGGTCCGCCAGGCGGCCCATCCACCGGTCGGCGGTCGCCTCGTCGAAGGGCGGCTCGGCCGATCGGACGCGCCGTTCCAGGTCGATCGCGAGCTGCTCGAGCCTGTCGACGATCGCGGGCGGGTAGCCCAACTGGACGCGGTGCTCGTCCCACTCGTCGCGATCATCGATGAAGATCCCGCGCCCGTCCGTCGCCCGCACGACATCCAGGTCCATGTCCACGCCCTCGAGCACGGCGGCATCCGTTTCGGACCAGCGCACATCCCACGCGATGTCGATGTAGACGCGGTAGGTGGCCGGTGGGGTATTGACCGTCAGCGTGTACTCCCCGGTCGGCGGCACGAGGGTCACGTTCGGGGTGGGCGCCAGCAGCGCTCGGCCCGGGCGGGCGCTGCGGAAGCCGGCCGGCTGCCCGACCCAGTCACCCCACTCGTCGCTGCCGAGGTAGAGGCAATCGTGTTCCCAGTGCGGGCCGCCGTCCCATTTGCGCCACCGGAACAGCACGGGCGTGCCCACCGCCGGGCGGGCGGGTGCAGACGGATCGGGCGTCACGGTGCGAGCTTAGGCTGGAACCGTGACCGGCTCCTCACCGCCTCGACTGCTCGTCGAGACCCGTGAGATCGATCCCGTCGAGGATCTGCTCGAGTGCACTGACGCCCATGATCCCTTGGCGTGGCTGCGGCGCGGCGACGGCATCGTAGGACTGGGCGGCACGGTGCTGCGGCTCGAGCGTGGGGGAAGTACCGGCGCCGACGGCCCGCCGTTCGGCGACGTCTGGCGCAGGCTTGCATCGGCCGCGAGCGTGACGGATCCGATGCAGTTGCCCGGGACGGGCCTGGTCGCCTTCGGCGCCTTCGCTTTCGACCCCGCCTCGTCGCGCGCGAGCACGCTGGTCGTGCCCGGTACGGTGGTCGGCCGCCGCGGCCGGCGCGCCTGGATCACCCGCATCAGCGCCGGCGAAGCGGGGGCGAACTCCGGATCGCTGTTGCCGAATCCGTACGGCCCGTACTGGGCGGGCACCCTCGGACCCGGGTCGCTTCGCCCCGACGGATACCAGGCCGCCGTGCGGGCCGCCCTCACCGCGATCGCGGACGGCGAGATCGGCAAGGTGGTGCTGGCCCGTGACCTGGTCGGCACCGTTCCCGCGGGCGCCGACCTTCGCCGCCTCGCCCGCGCGCTCGCGACCGGGTACCCCGACACCTGGACGTATGCCGTCGACGGCATCATCGGGGCGAGTCCCGAGACACTCGTCACGGTCTCCGGCGGCACGGTCACCGCGCGGGTGCTGGCCGGGACAGCGTCGCGCGGAGCCGACGCGGACGGGGATGCCGCGGCATCCGTCGCTCTCGCAACGAGTGCGAAAGACCTGGACGAGCACCAGTACGCCGTGCAGAGCGTGCTGTCGGCACTGCGGCCGTTCACGTCCGTGCTGGCGTCCGCCGAGCAGCCCGTCACCCTCAAGCTGCCCAACGTCTGGCACCTGGCCACCGACGTCGAAGGCGACCTCGGTAACGGCGCCTCCGCGCTGGACCTCGTGGCGGCGCTGCATCCCACCGCCGCGGTGGCCGGAACCCCGACGGATGCCGCGCTCGAGGTCATCCGACGGCTCGAGCCGTTCGACCGCGGCCGCTACGCGGGGCCCGTCGGGTGGGTGGATGCCGACGGGAACGGCGAGTGGGCGATCGCGCTGCGCTGCGCGCAGTTCGGTCCGTCGGATCCGGGAAGCGACACGACTCCGGTGGTCGCGCACGCCGGCGCCGGCATCGTGACGGGCAGCGACCCCGAGGCGGAACTGCTCGAGACCCGGGTGAAATTCCGACCGATCGTGGACGCCATCGCCTGACACCCCCCGGCCCGCCCGGCCCGCCCGGCCCCGGGTCGCCCTGTCGACGCACGAATGCAGGCTGGCCGAGCCGCCCCAGTCGCAGCGGCCGCGTAACGGCGCCGCTGCGGTTCGGGCGGCACCCGGCTCAGCCTGCGTTCGTGCGCCAGCAGGTCGGAGACACGGCCGGATCAGATCGACCGCTGGTACGCCCGAATCGAGCGCACCGCCCACAGGAAGGCCAGCACCGCGAGCGCCACCAGTCCGACCAGGTGCAGCCACGCGTCATCCGGGAAGGTTGCGCTCAACCCGCCGCGACCGAGCTCGACGGCCCAGGTCATCGGATTCCAGCGCGACACGTTCTGCACCCACTCCGGCTGCAGCGACGACGGCATCATGGTGGTGGACAGGAACGTCGCCGGCAGCACGATCAGCTGCGACAGGCTGATCAGCGCGATCTGGTTGCGGGTCATCAGTGCGACGGCGCTGGAGCAGCAGCAGAAGATCGTCGCCAGCACGGTGGCCACCCCGATCGCGGCAGCCATCCCGGCGATGCCACCCGGATAGCGGGCACCGGCGAGCCAGCCGATGCCGAGCACGACGAGCGACTGCGCGAC
Organism: uncultured Microbacterium sp.; assembly: GCA_964243215.1. Classification (GTDB taxonomy): domain Bacteria; phylum Actinomycetota; class Actinomycetes; order Actinomycetales; family Microbacteriaceae; genus Microbacterium. The sequence goes on from CAXTES010000010.1 coordinate 14,051, forward strand.
GTTGACGATCAGCTGCTGTGCCAACTGTCCGGAGATGATCGCCGACCGCGAGATCGGCGACGTCAGGTACTGGTCCATGACACCCGATCCGATGTCGTCGATGTACCCGGTGCCGGCCCACGCACCGGAGTAGAGCACGGTCATCATGAGGATGCCCGGCACGAGGTAATCGATGTATCCGGTGCCGGCGAACTGCGGCAGCACACCGAGCGAACGGAACACCTGGCCGAACAGCACGATCCAGATGACCGGCTGGATGAGCGACATCGCCGGTCCCCACGCCTGCCGCAGCGAGGAGATGAGCCAGCGGCGCAGCACCTGTCCGGCCTGGGTGAACCAGCTCGAACGAGCCGGCGCGGGCGCGGCGGTGAGGGTGATCGCGGTCATGCCGCTGCTCCTGTCGTGAGAGCGGCGTCCACGGGGGCGTCGCCGAAGGTGTGACCGACGAAGTGCAGGTACACGTCGTCGAGGGTGGGGTGGGATGCCGCGACCTGGCCGTACCGGATGCCGGCGGCATCCAGTGCGGTGATCACCGCGCCGACGGCGGCGGATGCGTCGTCGGTGCGGGCAGCGAGCATGCCGTCGACGCCGGACGCCTCCACCACCACGTCGCGAAGGCCCGCGACGCGGCCGATCGCCGCACGGACCGCCGCGGCATCCGGCTCGATGAGCGACACGCGCACCGAGTCGCCGTGCAGGGCCGCCTTCAGAGCGTCGGGCGTGCCCTGCACGACCGCCCGTCCGCGGTTGACCAGCATCAGCTCGTCGGCGAGCCGGTCGGCCTCCTCCATGTAGTGCGTGGTCAGCACCACCGTCAGCGCCTCCTGCGCCGACAGCCGTCGGATCTCGGCCCACATCGTCGCGCGCGCCTCGGGGTCGAGCCCGGTGGTGGGCTCGTCGAGGAACAGCACGCTCGGGCGGTGGACGAGGGCGGCGGCGACATCCAGCCGGCGCCGCATGCCGCCGGAGAAGGTGTTGACCGGTCGGCGGGATGCCTCGGCCAGCCCGAACTCGTCGAGCAGGCGCTTCGCGCGCGAGCTCGCATCGCGGCCGGACATGCCGCGCAGGCGGCCGGCGATCTCGAGGTTCTCGGCGGCCGTGAGCACGGGGTCGGTGCTCGCCCCCTGCGAGACGTATCCGATGGCCGAGCGGACGGCGTCCGCCGCTCGGCGCACGTCGTGGCCGGCCACGGCCGCGGAGCCGCTCGTGGGCCGGGACAGGGTGGTGAGGATCTTGGTGGTGGTCGACTTGCCGGCCCCGTTCGGACCCAGCAGTCCGAACACGCGACCGGCCGGCACGGTGAAGCCCAGGCCGTCCAGTGCGCGCACGGCCGGTCGACGGCCCCGCCCGGGATAGATCTTCACGAGATCGTCGGCGACGATCGCTGCGGTGTTTTCAGGCATGGCGGAGCATCCCTTTCTCATCGAGGGTTGGAGGGTTATCGGGTCGTGCGGCGGATCAGGTCTGTTTTCGCGGGCCGAACATCATGCGGGCGAGCAGGAGCATCATCGCCGCGAAGCCGCCGACGAAGGCGAGCAGCGCCCACCACCAGCCGACGGTGAACACGAGCACCACGATGACGGCGAACGCGACGATCCAGATGACGGCCGTGTACATGCCGAAGCGCGCGGCGGTGTCGGGCTCCTCCTCGAATCGGTTGTTCACGTCGTGCTGCCAGGCGGCGCGCGTCCAGGCCTTCTTGCGGTTCGTCTGGCTTGCACCGAGGAAAGCGAACAGGATGATCGACGCGATGACACCGAGTGCGGCGAACACGACGCACCAGACCGGCAGCGCGCCCAGCGCGATCAGGCCGCCGAAGCCGAGCCCGTACAGCGCCAGGAAGCTCGCCAGACCGTAGCCGCCGGCCCGCGAGTCGGGCATCGGATGATTGACCGTCGTCTCCTGCGCCAGCGCGTCCCCGACGAGCAGCCCGAGGGCGGTCGCCGCGACGCCGAGCAGAGCGATCTGGGGTCCGGCCACGAGGGGCAGCACGCCGGTCGCGCCGAGGGCGACGAGAACGACGGCCACCACGAGCGCGAGCGACCAGACGACGGCGCGGACGACGAACGCCGGCTTCGGGCGCACCCGATGGCGCAGGAACGCGGCCTGTTGCGTCTCGCGCCGGGGGGCGTCGGCATCCGTCTCGCCGAGCAGATCCCGGACATCGCCGAGCTCGCCGATCGCCTGGCGGGCGGCATCCGACGACGTCGACCCGGCTGCCTCGAGTTCGGCAACTCTCGCGACGAGGTTCGCGCGGATCTCCTCTTTCAGATCCTGCACGTCGGGCGTCATCTCGACGCCGGCGAAAGCCTCGTCGAGGTGACGGTGGATGTCGGTTGTCATGATCGCGCGCCCTTCGCGTCCAGCAGTTCGTCGATGATGCGCCGCGTCGCTACCCAGGCCGCGACGTTGCCGCGGTAGACAGCGCGCCCCGCGTCGGTGATGCGGTAGTACTTCCGGCGCCCGCCCTGGGTCTCGTCGCCCCAGTACGACTCGACGAGACCGTCTTTCTCGAGACGGCGGTACGTGGCGTACAGGGTCGCTTCCTTGATCTCGTAATCGCCGCCCGCGGCATCCCGGATCGTCTTGTAGATCTCGAAGCCGTAGCGGTCGCCGTGACGCAGCACGCCGAGCACGATCGTGTCGGTGTGTCCGCGCAGCATGTCGGCCGCGAAGGCTCCTTCTTGTGTCACGTCATGTACTGTATCACATCAAGTACCTGACCACGCAAGCGCAAACATGCGACATCGCGAGCGCACGGCGTCGCGTCGAATGAACGGGATCGCAGTGTGGGCAGGCCGTGCGCTCGGCGCTACGCCGTGCGTTCGGCGGCGCGAGCGCCGTCAGCTGGCGGCGAGGCGCTTCTTCTCGGCATCCACATCGAAGGTCGCCGCCGGCCACTGCGGATCGATCTTCTCGAGGGTCTCCAGCAGCAGCGCCTGGACGGCGAGCCGGGCGTACCACTTGCGATTGGCCGGCACGACGTACCAGGGCGCCACCTCGGTCGAGGTGCGGTCGAAGACCGTCTGGTACGCAGCCATGTACTGCGGCCAGAGGGCACGCTCGTCGACGTCGCCGGGGTTGTACTTCCAGTGCTTGTCGGGACGATCGAGGCGCTCCATGAGCCGGTCGCGCTGCTCGTCGCGCGAGATGTGGAGCATCACCTTGATCACCCGGATGCCGCTGTCGACGAGCCGCTTCTCGAAGTCGTTGATCGCGCCGTAGCGCCGCTCGATCTCCTCCGGCGGCGCGAGCTGGCGCACCCGCCCGATGAGCACGTCCTCGTAGTGCGACCGGTCGAACACGCCGATGAAGCCCGGCTGCGGCACGCGCTTCTCGATGCGCCAGAGGAAGTCGTGCGAGAGCTCCTCGGGCGTGGGCTTCTTGAACGCGGTGAGCGAGATGCCCTGCGGATCGACCGCGCCGACCACGTGACGGATGATGCCGCCCTTTCCCGCGGAGTCCATCGCCTGCAGCACGAGCAGCACCGCGGGGCTCGACGGGGTCACCCGGCTCTGTGCGAACAGGCGCTCCTGCAGCTCGTCGAGTTCGTCGACACCGCTGGCGAGGTCGTCCTGGCCGCGCTTCTTGCTGCCCGGGTGCCCGGGCGTCGACTCCGGGTCGATGGACGAGAGTTCGAAACCCCCGCCCACACGCAGGATGTCGAGGGCATCGGCGCCCCAGTAGTGCTGGCTTTTCGCGGTCATCTTCCCATCCTGCTGCGCTCCGGCTTCAGCGGGGAAGCGGGACCTCGACGAGTTGCCGCCCGACGACCGGGGCGGTGAGCACCTGGTCCAACGCAGCGCGGGTCGTGACCTGGCGGTACTCCCAGCCGTAGGCCAGCGCGAGGTGTTCGAGGCGCGCGGCGTGCGGTGTGTACAGCACGCGGCGCATCGCATCGGGCGAGGCGACGGCGGCGACCTCGAGGTCGTCGAAGATCGTCCCGCCGCCGTCGTTGCCGACGATCACCTGGATGCGCGGCTCGACCTCATCCGGCGGCATCAGCATCGCGCCCACGTCGTGCAGCAGCGCGAGATCGCCCAGCAGGACCCGTGTCACCCCCGGCGCACCGCCGGACTGGCTCGCGACCGCAATGCCGATCGCAGTCGCGACGGTGCCGTCGATGCCGGCCAAGCCCCGGTTCGCGTGCACCGGCACCTTCTTGCCGCCCAGCACCGCGTCGGCCACCCGCACGAGTCGCGAGGACCCGAACATCAGGCGGTCGTGCGGCCAGCTGGCCCGCCACACCGCGTCGGCGAGCCCGGCTCGGTCCAGCGGCGCACGGATGGCATCCAGCTCGGCCGAGATCGCGCCGAGTCGTTCGGCGGGAACCGTCGACGACAGGCCGTCCGCATCGGGCGGCGCCGGCGAGAGATCGAGGTAGGCATCGCGGGACGCGCGCACCCACTGTCCCAGCCACTCGTGGTCGGGGGTGCCGGTCGCGACGGCGACCAGATCGACGGCCGTCGTGGCGCCGTTGAGGTTCAGCGGCTCACCGGGCCCGCGCACCGCGAGCACCTCGATGCCCGGATCCGAGAGCACCGCGACGACCTCACGGCTCAGCGTGGGATGACCCAGCACGATGGCCCGCTCGATACTGCCGCCCAGCTGCGGATCCCGCAGCAGTGCGCGGTAGCCGTGCACCAGGTTCCGACCGAACCGGGCGCCGCTGACGATCTCCGCGATCAGCGGCCAGCCCCCCGCGAACGCGAGCGCCTCGGCGTCGTCGCCCGCGTCGGCCCCGGCGACGACCACGGTGCGCGGTCCGCGCACCATCACGTGCGGGTCGGATGCCGGGTCGGCCGGCTGGTCGGCGGCACCGATGCCGCCACCGCCCTGGTAGAGGGCGCCGGATGCCTCGGGCCCGGGCTCCTCGGACGGGTCGGGCGCCGCATCCGGGTCCGGCTCGACCGGCGCCGCGACCGGCATCCCGCGTCCGCCGAGCCACGACGGCGACGCCCCGCCGAGCGGCTCGCGGAACGGCACGTTCAGATGGACGGGACCGGGCGAGCGCGTGCCCGCCCCGAGCGCGGCGTCGAAGGCCTCCTCGGCGGTGGCGCGCAGCATCGCGGACTGCTCCCCCGCCCCTTCGGCGTCGAGCTCTTCGGGCACCGGGAGGTCGGCTTCGTACCGCATGTTCGGGCTGAACATGCCGGGCTGTCGCGTCGTCTGGTTCGCACCGACGCCGCGCAGCTCGGGCGGCCGATCGGCCGTCAGCAGCAGCAGGGGGACGCCGGCGTGATGGGCCTCGAGCGCGGCGGGCAGCAGGTTCGCCGCGGCGGTGCCAGACGTGCAGACGACGGCGGCGGGCATCCGGGACTCCCGGCCGATGCCGAGCCCGGTGAAGCCGGCCACCCGCTCGTCGATGCGCACGTGCAGGGCCACCGCACCGCGGGCCTCGAGGTCGGCGGCGACCAGGGCCAGCGCCTGCGAGCGCGATCCGGGGCTGAGCACGATGTGGCGCACCCCGAGTTCGACGAGCCGGCACAGCAGCGCGGCGGCGGCATCGGTGGCCGGAGCCGCCTGCGGCCGCGGGTCGGCGACGTCGTCGCCGGCGCTGGCCGCCATGTCAGCTGATGGCGCCGCGCGGCCCGCGGGAATCGTCGTCGTCGGTGGGGCGCGGAGCGCGCGGGTCCTCGTCTTCGGCATCCAGCTGAGCGAGTTCCTCCTCGAGCTTGCGGATGCGCTCGTCCTGATCCGAGATCGATCCGATCCGGTTGAGGAACTCCGGGTCATCGTCGGGCGCGCGGCGGGCCTTGGCCATCGCGGCGGCGCCGGTGCGACCGATGAAGAACCACAGCAGACCGCCCACGACCGGCAGCACGATCACGATGACGATCCACGCCGGCTTGCTGACCCCGCGGTGACGGGCGGGTGGTTGTACGGCGCAATCGACGATGCTGTAGACCCAGAACGCGGTCGCCAGCAGCGCGACGATGAGCAGCACCCGGGCCATGCTGACATCCTAGGTCGGACCCGATCCCGGGGGCCGGGCCGTGATCGAATCGCCATGTACCTCACAGCCGGCCGCCAGCCGGTCCGCCTCGGCGGCTTTCGCGCATGCGGCGTCCGTAGCATGGAGGGATGCGGACCCGCTCGTTACTGGTCTACTCGCTGCTGCGGGTGCTGGCCTTTCTGGTGCCGTTCGCGATCCTGATGCTGTTCCCGATCTTCCAGAATCTCTACTGGCTCGCGGCGATCTTCGCGGCGCTGATCGGTCTTGCGCTGTCGATGCTGTTCCTCAGGCGTCCCCTGGACGACGTCACGACCGGGCTGGCGCAGCGGCGAGCGCAGCGCGCGGCGGAAGCACCCGATGAGACGGTCGAGGACGACCTGGCCTCGGACGCCGATGACGAGGCATCCGGACGCCGCTGAGTGCGGCCCGGTCGTCAGCCGATGAACGCCCAGAACAGCAGCGCACCGTACCCGAGCGACGCCAGCGACGTCAGGCTCAGCGCGACCACGAGTTCGCGCGGCGCGCGATAGGTCCAGACGATCAGGATCGCCGGAAGCGCGGCCAGCAGCGCCATGAGGGTCAGCCAAGCGATCGGGTAGAAGATGCCGAGGAATGCCCCGATCGCGAACGGGATGAGCACGAGCGTCGTGAACAGCACCTGGGTGGCGCGTTTTCCGATGAGCACCGTCAGGGTGCGCTTGCGCACCCGCCGGTCCTGCTCGATGTCGCGCAGGTTGTTCGCCAGCAGCACGGCGCAGGCGAACAAGCCGGCCGCGACCGCGCCGAACCAGGCCTCCTGCGGCAGGAAGGCGACCTGGATGTAGGTGGTTCCCAGCGTCGCGACCAGACCGAAGAAGACGAAGACGAACACCTCGCCGAGCCCGTAGTACCCGTAGGGCCGCTTGCCGCCGGTGTAGAAGTACGCCGCGAGGATGCATGCCGCACCGACGAGCAGCATCCACCACTGCTGCGTGCGGATCACCAGTGCGAGACCCGCGACCGCTGCCAGCGCGAAGAAGGTCAACGCGACGGACAGAACGGTGCGCGGCTTCGCGCGCCGGGAGGCGGTGAGCCGCTGCGGACCGACGCGGTGAGCATCGGTGCCGCGGACCCCGTCGCTGTAGTCGTTGGCGAAGTTCACGCCGATCTGCAACAGCACGGCAACGGCGAGGCATCCGAGGGCCAGCACCCAGTGGAATGACGTGTCGACCAGATGCGCGGCGCCGGTGCCGATCAGCACCGGGGTCACTGCGAGAGGGAGGGTGCGAAGCCGCGCGGCACCGATCCAGTCAGCGGCGCTGGCACGGCGCACCACCGGGGCCTGCTGCGGTTTGCGCGGGTTGCCCCGGGGCGCCTGCTTGCGCGGTGCCGGGCGTCTGCGGTTCTTGCTCGGAGTGCCTGCCACGAACGGCCATCCTAGAGCCGCGATCGATGAGCGCCCTGCGAGTCTCCGGCCGCCCCACCGGTCCCGGCGGACAATGGCGGCATGCTGAGCGTCGGAACCGTCGTGCTCACGGTGCAGGACATCGATCGTGCCGGCGCGTTCTGGCGCGCGGCGCTGGGATACGTCGACCGGCGACCACCGAGCGACGACTGGGTGATCCTCGACCCGCCGTACAAGCAGCGGTGGGATGCGCCGGGGGCCAGCATCGCCCTGTCGGTGACCGGGTACGCGCAGCACTATCCGCCCACGATCCACCTCGATCTGTACGCCGACGATCAAGAGGCCGAGATCGCCCGGCTGCTGGCGCTGGGCGCGCGAGAAGTCGACTGGGACGACTACCCGGAGGATGCGGACTGGGTGGTGCTCGAAGACACCGAGGGCAATCGCTTCTGCGTGGTGGACGTCGCCCCGGCCCGCTGACCGGGAATCAGCGGTGCAGCGACGCGACGACCCGCCGGATCGCCTCGCGATCGGGCTTGCCGCTGGGCAGCGTCGCGAGCTCGTCGACGAGCACGAGGCGGGCGGGGCGGGCCTGCGGGCCGATCTGCGCGCCGACCACCGAGCGGGCCTCCTCGAGTTGCACCGACTCGCTGCGACGCAGCGCCTCGCCGCGCGGAACGACCACGACGGATGCTTCACCCCACCGCGCGTCCGCGACGCCGACCACCACCGCCGATTGGAGCCCCGGGACCGTGCGCACCAGGTGTTCCACACGGTCGAGCGAGATGTTCACGCCGCCCGAGACGATGACGTTGTCGATGCGACCGCGCACGCGAAGCACGCCGTCTTCGACCAGTCCCGCGTCGCCGGTGCAGTACCACCGGACGCCGGACGCATCGCGGCGGAAGACGGCATCCGTCAGCGCGTCGTCGTCGAGGTAGCCGTCGGCGAGCGTCGGACCCGACAACTGCACCTCGCCGTCGGTGACACCGACGCCGACCCCGTCGAGAGGGCGCCCGTCGTAGACGCATCCGCCGCACGTCTCGGTGGCACCGTAGGTGCGCACGACGCGGATGCCGCTGTCCAGCGCCCGCTCGAGGAGTGCGGGCGGCATCGCCTGGCCGCCGACGAGGATCGTCTCGAATGAACGCAGCGCGTCGGTGACCGTGTCGTCATCGGCGTCGAGCAGCCGCGTCAGCTGGGCGGGCACGAGCGAGGTGTAGGTCGGGATGCGCGAGCCGTTCCGGGTCGAGACCATCGTGCGTGCGGCAGCGGCGAAGGCCGCAGCGGTGACCGACCCGGCCAGGATCGCCGGCTCCCGCCCCGCGACCAGCGAACGCACCAGGACCTGCAGCCCGGCGACGTAGGCGGCCGGAAGCGCGAGCAGCCACGCGCCGTCGCCGATGCGGGCGCTGGTGGACATCGCGCTCGCGGTCAGCGCGCTGCGGCTGAGGATGACGCTCTTGGGGATGCCGGTCGACCCCGATGTCGTCACCACCACCGCCGTGCCGGGTGCGACATCCACCGGTCGGGCTCCCACCATGCCCAGCCCGAGCGCTGGACCCGAGCCGTTCATCGCCTCGCGAAGCCCGCGCAGGACGTCACGCGGATCGTCGGATTCGACTGGTTGGAGCCTCATGTCCCACCCATGGTGTCGGAAATACAGGGCGGATCGCACCATTCGGCCCGCCGCGACGGCCGGAACGTCGATCGGCCCTGTATTTCGCACACGTCAGTAGTGGTAGGGATACGGCGACCAGTCGGGCTCGCGCTTGTCCAGGAACGCGTCGCGGCCCTCGACGGCCTCGTCGGTGCCGTACGCGAGCCGGGTCGCTTCGCCGGCGAACACCTGCTGGCCCACGAGGCCGTCGTCGACGGCGTTGAACGCGAACTTCAGCATCCGGATCGCGGTCGGCGATTTGGTCAGGATGACGCGTGCCATGGCGATCGCCTCGCGCTCGAGGTCGGCGTGCGGCACGACGCGGTTGACCGCGCCCATCTCGTAGGCGCGCTGGGCGGAGTACTCCTCGGCGAGGAAGAACACCTCCCGTCCGATCTTCTGTCCCACCTGCCGCGCGAAGTAGGCCGAGCCGTACCCGGCGTCGAAGGACCCGACATCCGCGTCGGTCTGCTTGAACCGACCGTGCTCGGCGCTGGCGATCGACAGGTCGCACACCACGTGCAGCGAGTGCCCGCCGCCGGCGGCCCATCCCGGCACCACCGCGATCACGACCTTCGGCATGAAGCGGATGAGCCGCTGCACCTCGAGGATGTGCAGCCGGCCGAGCGCCGAGAGCCGCGGATCTCGCTTGGTGGATGCGTCCGCCGGCGCCGCGTCGTCGTACTGGTAGCCGGCGCGACCTCGGATGCGCTGGTCGCCGCCGGAGCAGAACGCCCAGCCGCCGTCCTTCGGACTCGGGCCGTTGCCGGTGAGCAGCACCACGCCGATGCTCGGATCCTGCCGGGCCGTGTCCAGCGCGTCGTACAGCTCATCGACCGTGTGGGGACGGAAGGCGTTGCGCACCTCGGGCCGGTCGAACGCGATCCGCGCGATGCGACCGTCCCGGGACACGTGAGCGGTGATGTCGGTGTATTCCGCCGCGCCGGGCGCAGCATCCCACTCCGACTCGTCGAACAGTTCCGATACGCTCACGCGGCGCTGCCGTTCCTGGCGTCGCGCCAGCGCAGCCACCGGCGGGCCTCGTCGATGTCGTACTCGGGGCCGGTCAACCCGAGCGTGAACAGCCGAACCCCCGCGTCGAAGAGGGCGTCGGCGGCATCCTCGCTGCGTCTGCGCAGCTCGTTCGAAATGACGATGCCCGAGGTGTCGCGCCCCTCGCGATCGCCCCAGCGCTCGATGACCGACACCTTGTGCGCGAGGGCGTCGGCTCGGACGAAGCTGTGCCAGATGTCCGCGTGCCGGGCGACGAGGCGCAGCGTCTTCTGCTCGCCCTGCCCGCCGATCATGATCGGGATGCGGCGGGTGGGCGGCGGGTTCAGCTTCTGCCAACGCGTGTCGATACGGGCGAGCCCCGCGGCCAGATCGTCGAGGCGCGAACCGGGCGTGCCGAACTCGTACCCGTACTCGTCGTAGTCGCGCTCGAACCAGCCCGCACCGGTGCCGAAGATGAACCGTCCGGTCCCGCCCTTCGCGGAGATGTGATCGATCGTGCGAGCCATGTCGGCCTGCAGGTCGGGGTTGCGGTAGCTGTTGCAGTTGACCAGGGCACCGATCTCGACGCGCTCGGTCTGCTCCGCCCAGGCACCGAGCATCGTCCACGACTCGAAGTGCAGCCCGTCGGGGTCGCCGGCCAGCGGGAAGAAGTGATCCCAGTTGAACAGGATGTCGACGCCGAGGTCTTCGAAGCGGCGCACCGCGTCGCGGATGACGGGGTATTCGGTGTGCTGCGGCGCGAGCTGCACGCCGAGGCGCACCGGGGTGTCCAGGAGCATGGTGCCAGCCTAGGAGCCGTCGGTGGTGCCCGATGCCGCAGGTCGCGACATCCGCCAGGACTTGAGGATGCCGTCGACGATGTTCCATCCCGCGACGACGACGATCGCGAAGCCGGCGATGGCGGGGACGATCCGGAACACCTCCGTGGCCGAGTCCTCGGGGATGAGCGCGGTGAAGAACGCCTCGTTCAGCAGCTGCCCCTGCGCGAGCAGCACCAGGGCGGGAACGGCGACGACGAGCGCGATGACGGCGTTCACCACCGCGAGCGCCGGTGTCCAGCGCCGTGCGCGCAGCAGCACGAGCTGGAACGCTATCCCGGCGGCGATGACCGCGACCAGGCCCGCGATCCACCACGGCCACAGGGCCGGGCTCAGCAGCGACAGCGGTCGATCGTCGATGCGCACGAAGCCGACGAGCTGATCCCACACCGCCGCGGCGGCCAGCAGGGCGAGCATGACCATGGATGCCACGCAGTCGACGACTCCGAGACCGCTCGGTCTCGGCTCGGGCAGACGCTCCGGAGTCCACGGGGCGAGCGGGTGCTCGTCGCGGAAGCTCGGTGAGCGCTCCACGAGAGCGAAAGCCACCGTGACCCAGAACGCCATATGGATCGCGATGGTCAACCCGATCCCGATCGTCGATCCGATGATCGCGCCGATCGGCGCCCCGCCGAGCCACTGACCCAGTGCCACGCCGAGGACGGCGATCGGCAGCACGATGCTCAGCAGCAGTTTCAGCAGACGCCGCCATTCGAGGTAGTAGCGCGGACCGATCAGCTGCAGCGGCCGGTCGGTGTAACCGGCCGCGAGGACGTCGGGGTCGCCGAGGTCGACGAGCACGGCACGCTCGGCCTGAGCGGCCGGCTCACCGTTCGCGATACGCGCATCGACCTGGTCGTCGATCGATGCCCGCAGCTCGGCGGCGAGATCGGCGCGGAAGTGATCCGGCACCGAACGCATCGCGGCGGAGACGTAGCGGTCGGTGAGGGTCGCGGGGGAAGCGGACATGTCAGTCCTCCCTTTCAGCGGTCAGGCTCGCAATCGAATCGGCGAGCGCCTGCCAGTCGGTCGTCATGGCGGCGGCGAGGGCATTGCCGGCCGCATTCGTGCGGTAGAACTTGCGCGGCCGTGCCTCGTCGGTGTTCCACGCGCTGGTCAGATACCCCTGCTTCTCCAGCCGGCGCAGCAGCGGGTACAGCGTGTTGGCGTCGGTTCCGAAGCCCCGTGCGTCCAGCTGTTCGAGCAGTCCGTAGCCGTAGCCGGGATGCCGCAGCAGCCGCAGGCACGCGAGCACGACGGTGCCGCGTCGCAGCTCCTGCAGATGCGTGTCGAGCACGTCGTCTTCGGTCATGCGTCGCACTTTACCGTGTGACGCACACTATCGTCAAGCACACGTCATTGTCGCGCACCATCCCGCCCTTGGCGGCGACTCCGGCAGGATGAGGCCATGACCGTGCCTCCGCTGACCGAGGTGATCGCCTCGGCGAGGATCGTCGCCCTTCCGGTGGTGACACGGTTCCGGGGTGTCGAGGCACGCGAAGCGGTGCTCTTCGAGGGCCCCGAGGGCTGGACCGAGTTCTCGCCGTTCGTGGAGTACGGCGATGCCGAAGCGGCGTTCTGGCTCGCCGCCGCGATCGACTGGGGGTGGATGCCGCAGCCTGCGCCGCTGCGCACCGAGATCGCCGTCAATGCCACCGTGCCCGCCGTGGCCGCGGCATCCGTGCCCGACGTGCTGGCCCGCTTCGACGGCTGCCGCACCGCGAAGGTGAAGGTCGCCGAGCGTGGCCAGCTGCTCGGCGACGACATCGCCCGCGTCGACGCGGTGCGGGCCGCGATCGGTCCGGAAGGGCGCATCCGCGTCGACGCGAACGGCGGGTGGAACGTCGACGAGGCCGAACACGCTATCCACGCCCTCGCGCCGTTCGACCTGGAGTACGTCGAGCAGCCCTGCGCATCCATCGCGGAACTGGCCGAGGTGCGTCGCCGGGTGAAATACATGGGCGTGCCGATCGCCGCGGACGAGAGCGTGCGTCGAGCGCCCGACCCTCTCGCTGTCGCGCGGGCGCGAGCAGCCGACCTGCTGATCGTGAAAGCCCAGCCGCTCGGCGGGGTGGCACGGACGCTCGACCTCGTCGCCGAAGCCGGACTGCCGGCCGTCGTGTCGAGCGCGCTGGAGACCTCGGTCGGGCTCGCGATGGGCGCGGCTCTCGCCGCTGCCCTGCCCGACCTCGACTACGACTGCGGCCTGGGCACCGCGTCGCTGTTCACGGCCGACGTCGCCGACCCGCCGCTCGTGGCGCATCACGGCGTGCTGCCCGTAGGACGGGTGACTCCGGATGCCGCCCTGCTCGCCGAGCACGAGGCATCCGACGAGCGACGCTCGTGGTGGATGGCGCGGATCGCGCGATGCCACGCACTGCTCGCCGCGATGTGAACGGCCCCCGAGCCCGTCGAGGGGTCAGTCGCCGAAGCCCTCCACGAGTCCGGCGGCGAGTTCCTGGGTGCGGGAGCTGACGAGGGCGGTCGTGGCGTCGTCGTCGAGTCCCTCGATCAGCGCGTTGGCCGACGTGGCCTCCCACGAGTTGAGCATGATGCGCGCGAAGTCCTCCGCGGCGATCCGCAGGCGCAGGCCGTAGCCGCGGACGATGTCGTCGATGATCCCCTGCACGCGCTCGATCATGCCGTTGTGCCACGCGAGATACGCCCGCGCGGTGCGACGATCGCGCATCGCGCGGATGCGCAGCTCGCTCATCAGCAATACGCCCTGACGGGTGTCCATCGACACGTCGGCGATCTGCTGCACGAGGGACGCGGGATTCACCGAGACGTCGCCCGTCTCCCTCATCTGGCGGACGCGGGCGGTCACGGCCTGGAGCTTCTGCTCGGCGACGTCGGAGACGAGGTCGAGGAAGAGTTCGTCCTTCGACTCGAAATTCGAGTAGAAGGCGCCGCGGGTGAAGCCGGCGCGCTCGCAGATCGCCTCGACGGATGCCGCGTCGAGGCCGACCTCGGCGAACACGTCGAAAGCGGCATCCATGAGTCGCGCGCGGGTGTTCTCGCGACTGCGCGTACCGAGCCGGACGTCCGACACCGGATCACCTCTTCCCTGCCGCCATTCTCACACCAACCACTCAGGCTCGTGGGGCGCCGGACTCATACGATACACTCATGTATTGGATACACCGGCGTATCGAACTGTCCTGAACGACCCGGAGGCGCCTGTGTCCACTCTTCTGTACACGCTCGGCCGCTGGTCGTACCGCCATCCGTGGCGCGTCCTGGTGGGCTGGCTGCTCATCCTCGGTATCGCGGCCGGCGGCATCGCCCTGTTCGCCAAGGGCACCGACAACACGTTCTCGATACCCGGCACCGAAGCCCAGGCCGGGCTGGAACAGCTCAACCGCACGTTCCCGCAGGCGTCGGGCACGAGCGCACAGGTGATCGTGGTGGCCGCGACCGGGTCGCGCGTGGACGAGTCGCCGTACTCCGACGACATCGCGGACGCGATCACCCGCATCCAGGGGCTGGACCGTGTGCTCGCGGTGACCGATCCGTTCTCGGACACCGTGAGCGGACTGGTGTCCGACGACGAGTCGGCGGCGATCGTGCGACTGCAGCTGGACGGCACCTCCACCAACGTGCCCGCGTCGACCAAGGCCGACCTCCGGCAGGTCGCGGCCGATCTGCGTGCCGAGCTGCCCGCCGGTAGCCAGGTGGCGCTCGGTGGCGACCTGTTCTCGTCGTCGGTGCCCGCCATCTCGATCGTCGAGGCGGTCGGGCTGCTCATCGCACTCCTCGTGCTGATCGTCACGTTCCGCTCCTTCGTGGTCGCGGGGCTGCCCCTGATCACCGCGATCCTGGGCGTCAGCTTGTCGATGGCGCTGATCTTCGTCGCCACCGCGTTCGCGACGGTGTCGTCGACGACACCGCTGCTCGCGCTCATGCTCGGGCTGGCGGTCGGCATCGACTACGCGCTGTTCATCATCGCGAGGCATCAGGACCAGGTCAGAACCGGCGTCGAACCCGAGGAATCGACGGCGCGAGCCACCGGCACCGCCGGATCGGCCGTCGTGTTCGCCGGTGTGACGGTGCTCATCGCGCTCATCGGCCTCGGGTTCGCCGGCATCCCCTTCCTGACCACCATGGGCATCGCGGCATCCGTGGCCGTCGCGATCGCCGTGATGGTCGCCCTCACCCTCACCCCTGCGTTCCTCGGCTTCGCCAAGGGCCGGGTCATCGGATGGCGGCGACGCCCCGGCGCCCGGTCGGTGACCGCAGCAGCCAGGCGCCCGAGACGACGCGCGGCGACCCGTCCGCGCCGCAGCGTGGCGCAACGGTGGATCACGGCCGTTACGCGGCATCCGATCGTCACGGCGATCGCGGTCATCCTCACGCTCGGCGTGCTTGCGATCCCGGCCGGCAGCCTCGCGCTGGCGCTGCCGAACGCGGGTATGCAACCGGCCGAGAGCGAGGCCCGGCAGTCGTACGACCTGGTGTCGGAGCACTTCGGGCCCGGTTTCAACGGACCACTGATCATGACCGGCACGATCGTCACCTCGAACGACCCGGTCACGCTGATGAAAGACCTCGGCAACGACATCGCGAAGCTCCCCGGCGGGAAGGAGGGGGCGCTGGCGACCCCGAACCAGACCGCCGACACCGGCATCGTGCAGCTGATCCCCGAGACTGCGCCCGACGATCCCGCGACCGCGCAGCTCGTCCGCGAGCTGCGGTCTCAGCACGACCGGCTGCTGGACGAATACGGCGTCGACCTGAAGGTCACCGGTTTCACCGCCGTCGCGATCGACATCTCCGACAAGCTCGGTTCGGCCCTGCTGCCGTTCGGAATCTTCGTGGTCGGCCTGTCGCTGATCCTGCTGACGATCGTGTTCCGGTCGATCTGGGTGCCGATCAAGGCCGCGCTCGGGTACCTGTTGTCGGTGACGGCGGCGTTCGGCGTCGTCGCGGCGGTGTTCGAATGGGGCTGGGGCGCCGAGCTGCTGCACGTCAGCAAGGTCGGTCCGGTCATCAGCTTCATGCCGATCGTGCTCATGGGCGTGCTGTTCGGTCTCGCGATGGACTACGAGGTGTTCCTCGTGTCGCGGATGCGCGAGGAGTGGGTGCACACGCGCCGGGCACGCGGCGGCCGCGCCGACCGGGCGACCGCGATCCACGCCGTGCGTACGGGATACACCGCCTCGGCCCGTGTCGTCACCGCCGCGGCGATCATCATGTTCGCCGTCTTCGCCGCGTTCGTGCCGGAGGGCGACGCGAGCCTCAAACCGATCGCGCTGGGGCTGGCATCCGGCATCGTCATCGACGCGTTCCTCGTGCGGATGACGCTGGTGCCCGCGGTGATGACGCTCCTCGGGGCGAAGGCGTGGTGGATGCCGGCATGGCTGGCGCGGCGGGTGCCCCGACTCGACATCGAGGGCGAGGCGGTCGAGCGCGAGCTGGCGCTTGCGGACTGGCCCGAGCCCGGCACGTCCGCCGCGATCGTCGCGCAGGACCTGGCGCTGAGCGAACGGTCCGCGACCCTGTACGAAGGTGTGTCGCTGCGCGTCGAGCCGGGTCGTGCCCTCGTGGTCACCGCCGGCGACGTGCGGCGCAGTCGTGCGCTGCTGCTCACGGTCGCCGGACGCATCGCTCCCACCGACGGCCGCCTCAAGGTCGCCGGGCACCTGCTTCCCGAACGCGCCGCCTGGGTCCGCTCCCACGTCGCCGTCGCGCTCCTGGACGGCTCGCCCGAACCGCTCGGCGAGCTGCGGCGGGCGCTGGCGGGCAGGGCCGGCATCGTGGTCATCGACGGACTGGATGCCGTGGCCGGCGGCGCCGCCCACGATCAGGCCGCCGCGACCCTTCGCGACGCGGCTCGCGCACGGAGCGAGCGGGGACAGCGCTCCACGGCATCCGACCCCGGCGCAGCCGACGTGCCGCTGACGCTCGTCGTCTCGGCCGCCGACGCCGAGGCCGCACTCGGCGTGCTCGCCGACGCCGGCTGGCCCCAGGCATCCGTTCTCGCGGTGCCGGCGGCACGCGCCCGACACTCTTCGACCGCACGCTCACCCGAGGTGACCGCATGACTCTCCCCATCGAACGATCCCGCACCCGCCGCCCCGTCACGTGGCTGACGCTGCTGGGCGTACTGCTCCTGCCGGTGCTGGTCGGCGGCATCCTGGTCGCGGCGCTGTACAACCCCGTCGAGCGACTCGACTCCGTCAGCGCCGCGATCGTGAACCAGGACGAGCCCGTCAAGATCAACGGTCAGACCGTGCCGCTCGGCCGCCAGCTCACCGCGGGACTCGTGAAGGGCTCGGACGACCAGGCGAGCAACCTCGACTGGACCATCTCCAACGCGCAGGATGCCGCGGACGGACTGGCCGACGGCACCTATAACGCCGTGATCACCATCCCGGCCGGATTCTCGGCGGCCGCGACGTCGACCGCCAACGGCGCGAGTGCGGAGCAGGCGACGATCTCGGTGCAGACCGCGCCCGGTGCCCGTGTCGTCGACGACGCGATCACCGCTCAGATCGCGCAGACCGCCACGACGGTGTTCGGCCAGGCGCTGTCCAAGACGTACCTGAAGAACGTCTTCGTCGGGTTCACGACACTGTCGCAGCAGCTCGGCGACGCCGCCGACGGCGCCGCGAAGCTCGCCACCGGTGCGCAGTCCGCGGCCGACGGCGCCGCCCAGCTGCCGGGCGGTGCCTCGCAGATCGCATCGGGCGCGGGCTCGGTCTCCTCCGGCGCGAGCTCACTGGCATCCGGACTCGACACGATCGCCGCGAACACGCAGAAGTCCGCCGACGGCGCCGGTCAGCTGGCCGGTGGTCTCACCCAGATCGCCGACACCCTGTCGGGCACGCCCCTCATCGGCGCGGCGCAGACCACCGCGTCGAACACGGCGCAGGCGGCGTCGCAGACGGCGGACCTGGCGACGACCCTCGGGCAGCTGGCATCCGACTGCGCGGGTTCTGGCGCATCGGAGGCTTTCTGCCAGCAGCTCGGCGCGGCCGCGGGGTCGGCCGGTACCGCCGCCGTCAGTGCCGGCACAGCGAACGGCTATGCCCAGGGCGTCTCGAGCGGACTCGGGCAGCTGACGGCCGGCACGAGCGGCGCGCTTGGGGATGCCGCATCCCAGACGCAGTCGCTGTCGTCGGGTCTCGGGCAGCTCGCGGGCGGCGTCACCCAGTCCGCTTCCGGCGCCCGGCAGCTCTCCTCAGGGGCGGCGCAGCTCGGCTCCGGCGCGACGGAGCTGTCCACCGGCGCACAATCTCTGAGCGACGGGGTCTCGCAGCTGGCGTCGGGCACCTCGGATCTGGCGGGCGGGTTGAAGACGGCATCCGCGTCGATCCCCTCCTACACCGATGACCAGGCGACCGACCTGGCGGCGGTCGTCGCCGACCCGGTGACCGCCACCGGCGTGGGGACCCAGCTGTTCGGGGCCTCCGCGATCCCGCTGCTGGCGGTGCTCGCGCTGTGGTTCGGGGGCGTCGGGTCGTTCATCGCGCTTCAGGCGGTGTCTCGACGAGCACTCACATCGCGGCGGCCATCGGCGCTGCTCGCCCTGCAGTCGCTCGCGCCGGCAGCTGTCCTCGGTGCGGTGCAGGGTCTGCTCGTCGCCGGCGTGGTGCAGCTGGCGGCATCCTACGACGGGGGCACGTGGTGGGCGTTCGCCGGACTGTGCGTCGTGGCCGGTATCGCGTTCGCGGCGGTGAACCAGGCGCTCGTGGCGGTGTTCGGGGGTGCGGGGCGCTGGATCGCCGCGATCATCGGCGTGCTGGCGGTCGCGACCGGCGTGGTCTCCACCGTGCCGGGCGTTCTGGCCGGTATCGCGTCGCTGCTGCCGACCGCACCGGCCTATAACGCGATGCTCGGCGTGCTGGCGTCGGCCGGCGGGGTGGGAGCAGGCGTGGTGGCACTCATCGTATGGTCGCTCCTGGCGTTCCTGGCGACGACCCTGGCGGTGGTCCGGCGGCGCACAACCACCGTGCGGGCGCTGCTGGCGGCATCCCCCGCCTGACCCGCGCGCCTTCTGCCCCAGCCCCCGTCGCCGAACCCGCACCCGGCTCGCGAGCCCGCACTGCCCGCCGCGCACAGGGTGCGGGCTCGGCGACAGGATGCGGGTTGGGCGGGAGAGAGGGGGGCGCCGCGGCTAGTGCAGGCCGCTGTAGACGTGCAGGCCCTTGAAGAACAGGTTCACGATCGTGAAGTTGAACATCACGGCCGAGAAGCCGATGATCGCCAGCCACGCCGACCGGGTACCGCGCCAACCGCGCGTCGCCCGGGCGTGGATGTATCCGGCGTACAGCACCCAGATGACGAACGTCCACACTTCTTTCGTGTCGAAGCCCCAGTAGCGGCCCCATGCGTCGTTGGCCCAGATCGAGCCAGCGATAAGGGTGAACGTCCAGAAGATGAAGCCGATGATCGCGAAGCGGTAGGCCAGCGACTCGAGGCGATCGGCGGTGGGCAGCGTCGGCAGGGACGTGCGCCGATCGGTGGATGCCTCGCCCGAACCGGTCCTCACGGCGAGCAGCCGCCGCTCACGCCGGGCCTGCAGCAGCTGCAGCACCGAGAGCCCGAACGCGAGCGCGAAGAACGCCGTGCCCAGCGATGCGACGAAGACGTGGATGACGAGCCAGATCGACTTCAGCGGGTCGGCCAGCGGCGTGACCTCGACGTAGAACGCGAGGGTCGCTCCCCCCAGCAGCAGCACGACCAGGCCGGTGATGAACGCACCGAGGAAGCGGAGGTCGTAACGGAACAGCACCGCGAGGTACACCGCGACGATCAGCATCGTGCCGGTCAGCGAGAACTCGTACATGTTCGACCACGGCACGCGGCCGGCGGCGATGCCGCGCGTGACGTCGCCTGCGACGTGGAACAGGAACGCCACCCACGTCAGCGTCGTGGCGATCCGCGCGAAGAGCTGGCGCGGTCGGGCCGGGGCCACCGGGAGGGATGCCGCATCCGCCCGGTCATCGGCGCGACCCGCGGTCGCCGCACCCGCGGCGACGAGCTCGCGCTCGCGCACCAGCACGCGGTCGGCGGCATCCTTCGCCTCGACAGCCTGTGCGGAGCGGCGCGCGAGATCCCACGCGTACGCGATGAACGCGAGGGCGTAGACCGCGATCGCGGTCCACACCAGCAGCACCGAAACCTGGTCGATCGAGAGGTTCGCGGGCATACTCCGAGTCTACGCGGCGGTGCGGCGCACGGCCTCGAGCGCGTCGCCGTGACGCCGCGCCAGCGCGTCCACGGCCGCGCGCAGCGTCGGGTCCTCGCCGCGGGCCAGTCCGGCGTACTCGACGCGTACGCGGCGACCCTCGGGCGTG
This sequence comes from uncultured Microbacterium sp., assembly GCA_964243215.1. Classification (GTDB taxonomy): domain Bacteria; phylum Actinomycetota; class Actinomycetes; order Actinomycetales; family Microbacteriaceae; genus Microbacterium. The sequence goes on from CAXTES010000010.1 coordinate 34,185, forward strand.
GCCTTCACCCACATCCGCCGTCGCGGCACGAACAGCGCCAGAAGGAGCCCGGCCACTGCGAGCACCGCGAAGCTGAGCACCCACGGCGCCGCGAGGTCGCGGTGGATCGATAGCGACGCGAAGCGCTTGACCGACTGCTCGTACCCGCTCGAGCCGGCGGGCGCGGCGTTGTCGAAGGTGATCGTCCCCAGCCCGCTGGGCAGGGACGCGGTGTCGCCGGGCATGAGTTCGATGGATGCCGTCCCGCTGCCGCCCCCGGTCAGTTGCGTCATCCCGCTCGGGTCGAGCGTGTAGACGGACCGGGGCGTGCCGTCATCGATCCCGAGGTCACCGGCGTAGACGTTGAGCGTGAGGACCGGGTATTCCAGGTCGGGGTAGATCGACGTGAGCGCGCCGCTGGTCAGCGTCTTCGCCGTCGGGTAGAAGAATCCGATCATCCCCAGCTGCTCGGGCAGCCCGTCGGGCACCTTCACCACCCCGAGCGACGTGAGCTTGGCGTCCTGCGGCAGGAACGGCACCGCATCCGAGAACACGACGGTGCCGGAGGCGTCTCGCACCGTGATCGTCGGGGCGTACCCGTTGCCCAGCAGGTACACCTTGTCGCCGCCGATCTGCAGCGGGTGATTGACCCGCACGTCGCCGTCGGCCGTGTCGCCGTCCGCGGCGGTCGTGGTCACGTGCGCGGCGAAGTCGCCCGCCTGACCCGGAGCGTTGGTGTCGAAGCCGGCATACGAGACGTCGAAGCGAGCGAGCGTCAT
>CAXTES010000011.1:0-32438 GCA_964243215.1 uncultured Microbacterium sp.
CCAGTGGACAACGACGTGCTCCGTCAGGCGCCGCTCTTCAGCGCCCTCGACGACGAGGCGGCGACCGCCCTGCGCTCCTCGATGGGCGAGAGCCGGCTGCGCCGGGGCGAGGCGCTGTTCCACGAGGGCGACGCGGGCTACAAGCTCTACATCGTGCTCGAGGGCAAGGTGAAGCTCGGGCGTATCTCCTCCGACGGCCGCGAGAACCTGCTCGCGATCCTGGGCCCCGGCTCGATGTTCGGCGAGCTCTCGCTCTTCGACCCCGGCCCCCGGTCGGCCACGGTCACCGCCGTCACCGACACCCGTATACACTCCGGACGGCGCCGCGCCGACAGCATCCACCCCGAGCCCGCTCGCGTAACCGCTGCCGAGGTCCGGTGAACTGTAACCGGTCGCGTAGGTCGGGGTGGTCGTCAACCCCGCGTACTCGGGCGTGTCGGCCGACTTGTCGTCCGACGCGTTGGATGCCAGCGCCCGGGTCAACCGGCCCGCGACGACACCCAGCACGAGCGCGCCGCCGATGAAGACGGCCGGACGGCGCCGGGCGTAGCTCTTGACGTCATCCAGGACCGACTGCGGGTCACGATCCTCGAGCCATGACGCGGCGGAACCGATCCGCTGCGAGACGTTGCGCACGAGGTCCGACGCGACGCCGCCGTTCTCGCTGTTGCTGGCCATCGAATCCAGCTCGTCACCGACGGAGCGCAGGCCTGTTGCGACGCGCTGCTGCTGAGTGCCCGCCTGGTCGGCCAGCTGCTGCTTGCCCTGTGCGTACAGGTCCTTGACCTGCGACTTGGCCTCACCGGCGACGGATTTCACCTCTTCCTTCGCGGTGCCCACCACCTGCTTGGCCCCGCTCGCCGCGGTGTCCTTCAATGCGCTTGCTTCCTGCTTCGCCGCATCGACTTTGCCGGTCTGATCGGCAGCCGGCTCATACGGCGAAGGTGAGACGTAGCTCTCCGACATTGTTCATCCCTCTCGGTAACCGACCACGGCGGGTCGGACTTGCTTCCGTCCTATCCCGCGTACCTGTGTTTGGTTGAGGTCTTGCGTATTCGCGCGCGTTGTGCGTAGCGATCGCACCTCCCGCGGGCGGACGCAGCCGGAGCCCTCATCGGTGCCACCGGCTAGTGTCGCCGGTGTGAGCGAGCGCCGGAAACCGGGGGTGGTCCAGCGCGCTCGACGCGGCACCGAGGTGGATGCCGTCGTGGTCGGCGCCGGCCCGAACGGACTCGCCGCCGCCGTCACACTGGCCCGCGCCGGCTTGAAGGTGCACGTGTTCGAGCGGCTGTCCAAACCCGGCGGCGGATCGTCGACCGCCGAGCTGACACTGCCCGGATTCCGACACGATGTGTGCTCGGCGGTGCATCCGATGGCGTTCGAGTCGCGGTTCTTCCGCGAGTTCGGCCTGGCCGACCGCGTGCGCTTCGTCACTCCCGAGCTGTCGTTCGGGCACCCCCTCGACGGCGGCCGCTCCGGCCTGGCATACCGCGACCTGGACCGCACCCGCGACGGACTGGGGCGAGACGGCGCGGCCTACGCGGCGCTCATCGGGCCGCTGTCGCGACGGTCGGACCGGGTGGCGGATTTCACCGGCTCGACACTGCTGCGGGTTCCGAACGACATCCCGACCGACGTGCTGTTCGGCCTGGCGTCGCTGGAGCAGGGCGGCCCGGCGTGGAACGCGCGGTTCCGTGAGGATGCCGCCCCCGCCCTGATCACCGGTGTCGCCGCGCACACGATCCTGCATCAGCCGAGCCTGGCGGCGGCGGGGGCGGGGCTGGCTCTGATCTGCTACGCCCACGCGAAGGGATGGCCGATCCCGGTCGGCGGCAGCCAGTCGATCGTCGATGCGATGGTCGACGACCTGCTCGCTCACGGGGGGGAGCTGACGTGCGATGCGGACGTGGCATCCCTCGACGACCTCCCCTCGGCCACCGCGACGGTGCTGGATGTGACCCCGCGGTCGTTCCTGCGGATGGCCGGCCACCGGGTGCCCGACCGGTACCGCCGGGCACTGGAGCGGTTCCGCTACGGCAACGCCGTCGCCAAGGTCGACTATGCGCTGTCCGATCCCGTGCCGTGGGCCGATCCCGCGCTGCGCGAGGCCGGGACCCTGCATCTGGGCGGCACGCGCGCCGAGATCGCCGCGGCCGAGAACGCCGTCGGACGCGGGAGGCTCACCGAATCGCCGTACGTCCTGGTGTCGCAGCCGTCGCTGTTCGATCCGACGCGCGCGCCGGCGGGCCGTCACACGCTGTGGGCGTACACGCACGTGCCGGCCGGGTCCCGGGTCGACCGCGGAGAAGTGGTGACCCGCCAGATCGAACGGTTCGCGCCGGGGTTCCGCGACACGATCCTCGCCACATCGTCGCGCACGGCGGTCCAGGTCGCCCACCACAACCCGAACTACCCGGGCGGCGACATCTCCGCGGGCGCGCCGACGTTCCCGCAGCTGATCAAGCGGCCCGTCGTCAGCGGCGATCCGTGGCGGACCGCCGCACCCGGGGTGTACCTGGCGTCGGCGTCGACGACACCCGGGCCCGGCGTGCACGGGCTCCCCGGGTGGTGGGCCGCGCGCAGCGCTCTCGAGCACGAGTTCGGCAGCCGTGTCCCGCCCGACCTGTCGCCGGGCGTCCGAGCCGAAGATATGCCCTAGATCCCGGCAAAGTGCAACCCGGATCCGGCGCCGAACGGCGCCGCATACGGTGGATGCATGGACCTCGGAATCGAAGGGAAGAAGGCGCTCGTCACCGGCGCCGACTCGGGAATCGGCTGGGAGACGGCGCGGCAGCTGCTCGCCGAAGGTGCGACCGTCGTCGTCAGCGACAAGGAGCAGAAGCGCCTGGATGCCGCGGCCGACCAGCTGAACGCGCCGGACGGCCACCTGTACGCATTCGCCGCCGACGTGACCAGCGTCAAGCAGCTCGCCGCGCTCGGCGCCAAGGTGACCGAGGCGGTCGGGGACATCGACATCCTCGTGCAGTCATCCGGCATCACCGGCGCCCAGGGCCTGTTCCACGAAATCGATGACAGGGGCTGGACGAACACCATCGAGGTCGACCTGCTCGGCCCGGTGCGCCTCGTGCGACAGTTCCTCCCGTCGCTGCGCAAGGGCGGCTGGGGCCGGCTGGTGTTCATCGCGTCGGAGGACGCCGTGCAGCCGTACGACGACGAGCTGCCGTACTGCGCCGCGAAGGCCGGCATCCTCGCGTTGGCGAAGGGTCTGTCCCGCTCGTACGCATCGGAGGGGCTGCTCGTCAACGCCGTGTCGCCGGCGTTCATCCACACCCCGATGACCGACGCGATGATGCAGAAGCGCGCGAAGCAGAACGGCACGTCCGTGGACGAGGCCATCGAGTCGTTCCTGGAAGAGGAACGTCCGTACATGGAGCTGGGCCGTCGGGGTGAGCCGGCCGAAGTGGCCGCGGTCATCGCGTTCCTGTGCTCGGACCGAGCGTCCTTCGTCAACGGCTCCAACTACCGCGTCGACTCCGGCTCGGTCGCAACCATCTGACAGGAGGATCGCCCATGGCAACCGACCAGTACACCTTCACGGATCCGTCGAAGCTCTACGCCGACATCCAGCCGACCAAGCAGCATCAGGCCGAACCGGGTCTGGATGCCGACATGACCCCCGAGGCCGACCACGGCGAGAAGACCTACCGCGGCACCGGGCGCCTGACCGGCCGGAAGGCGCTGATCACCGGTGCCGACTCCGGCATCGGTGCGGCGGTCGCCATCGCCTACGCCCGCGAGGGCGCCGACGTGGTGCTGTCGTACCTGCCTGAGGAGCAGGAGGATGCCGACCGCATCACCGGTCACGTCATCGACGCCGGCGTCAAGGCCGTGCAGCTGCCCGGCGACCTGCGCGACCCGGTCTACTGCCGCGAGCTGGTCGAACGTGCGGTGTCGGAGCTGGGCGGCCTGGACATCGTGGTCAACAACGGCGGCAAGCAGATCTACAACGAGGACCTCACGACGCTGCCGGACGATCAGTTCGACGACACGTTCAAGACGAACGTGTACGCGATGTTCTGGATCACCAAGGCGGCGCTGCCGCACCTGCCGGCCGGCGCGACGATCATCAACACGACGTCGATCCAGGCCTACAGCCCGTCGGACATCCTCGTCGACTACGCCTCGACCAAGGCGACCATCAACGCGTTCACGAAGGCGCTCGCGCAGCAGGTCGCACCGAAGGGGATCCGCGTCAACGCGGTCGCCCCGGGTCCGATCTGGACACCCTTGCAGGTGACGGACGGACAGCCGAAGGACAAGCTCGCGTCGTTCGGCGAGCAGACGCCTCTCGGACGCGCCGGTCAGCCCGCCGAGCTGGCGCCCGCGTACGTGTTCCTGGCTTCGCCGGAATCCAGCTACGTCGCCGGTGAGACGCTCAACGTCAACGGCGGGATGCCGACTCCCTGACGTGATGATCGAACGACGACGGGCCCGGCGAATCGTCCCGGGCCCGTCGGTCTGTTTCGGCTACGACTTCAGCGCACCGAAGGTCGCGTCGATGTCCGCCATCTCCATGGCTGCGGTCGCCTCGATCAGCGCGCGCAACTCGGGGTCGGCTCCCGGCGAGAACTCCTCGGGGCGTTCGGGCGAGATCGTCGCCGGCACTCCCTCGGGCGCCTGCTGCGTGGCATCCAATTCCGTGCCGTCACCCGACGGCGACAGTCCCTGGAAGATCTTGCCCGCTTCGGACTGACCGGCCAGGTCGAACGTGTACTGCTTCGACTGCAGTCCCATGTCGACGAGCCGCTTGACCTCGGGGAACTTCTCGGCGTTGGTCTTCGGGATCGGCAGCGCTGTCTTCCAGTTCACCCCGAGGGTCTCCAGCGCCTTCGCGTAGGCGTTCTCGTGCGCCTGGTCGCGCACGATCAGGTACGCGACCGTGGAGCGCGCGGTCTTGTTGGCCGTCATCTCGTAGATCCGGCACTTCTGGAGCCGACCGGTCGATTCGAGCATGAGGTTGTAGAGCAGGTCGAGCACCAGGTTGCCGGAGTTGTACACGTAGCTGCCGCTCCACGGATTGCCCACGGCATCCACCGGCAGCGCGCCCTGCGCGCCCACGAGGTAGTGGTGGATGTTGCCGGTGTCCAGCGCGATGCTCAGCGGCGTCGCGCCCTCGGCGCCGGGCTTGTCGACGGCGTCGGCCTTCTTGCCGCTGTATCGCGGTGACCCGTCGAGCAGCCGCGAGATGGTCGTGCCGATGAGCTCGACGTGACTGATCTCCTCGGTTCCGACGCCCTGGATCAGGTCTTTGTACGGCTTGGCCTCGGGGCCGCGGAAGTTGATGCTCTGGAACAGGTACTGCATCATCGTGCGCATCTCGCCGAACTGTCCGCCGAGCCCCTCCTGGAGGGCGTTCGCGGCGGCCGGGTCCGGCTCGTCCTGCTCGATCTCGTTGATGAGTCTCTGGACGTGGAAGTACATGGGCGTCTCCTTGCAGGTGGTGAGAACATCAGCCTGTGCGGCACGGTCATGCGACGGCGGGCCCTGGACCGGCCGCGGGGCCGGGGATACACTCGCGCGAGACCGGGGGGGGGGTGCCCACGAGCGATCAGCGGGCGCCGGACCATGTCCGAGTCGTCCTCAGCGTTGCCAGGCGGCCCGTTCCCGTTCCGCGAACCGGCGGAACGTGGTGGCCGGGCGGCCGGTAAGGCGCCGCACCGTGCGATTGGGCAACGCCGAGACGTTGAAGCGCACGACCCGGTAGATCATCTTCTGGACGGCGATGTAGTCGCCGGGGTCACCGCGATCGGCGAGCCGGTCGAGGTACTCGCGTTCGCTGGGTCGGGCGTAGCGGATGTCGCGTCCGAGGACATCCGACAGGATGCGGGCCACCCTGCGGTAGCCGAGCGACTGCTCTCCGCTGAGGGTGTACGCCTTCCCCTCGTGGCCGGATGACGTGAACACCACGGCCGCGACCGCGCCGATGTCGCGGGCGTCGATGAACGCGGTCAGCGCGCGGCCGGCGGGCAGGTAGATCTCGTCGCGATCGCGGATGTCGTCCCGGTAGGTGGTCGACAGGTTCTGCATGAAGAAGTTCGGTCGCAAAAACGTGAAGGGCGCCCGGATCTCGTGCAGATACTGCTCGACCGCGTAGTGCGGGGTGCGCTTGTTGTGCGTCACCCCCTGCAGCGACAGGAACACGATCTGGCGTATTCCGGCACGCGTCGCGGCGTCGATGACGGGGAAGAGCCGGGTCTGCACGTCGGCGATCTGCGGCGGCCGCATCAGGAACAGCCTGTCGCAGCCCTCCAGCGCGGCGGCGGTGCGAGCGCGATCGGTGGTGAAGGAGAAGGATCGCGCCTCGACGGCAGCCGGAAGCGACGCCGCGCCCCCATCGCGCACACCGGCGACCACGCGCTCGCCCCGCGCCAGAAGCTCGTCGACGACGGCGGAGCCGACCGTCCCGGTGGCGCCGGTGACGAAGACGGCGGGTCGATCGGCATCGGGCATGCCAGCACTGTACGGTGCCGCCGAGGAGGTGGGCGTCATGGCAGACACCAGCGAGAGCACCGAGGACGAGGCATCCCTCCCCGTCACCACATGGCTCGACAGGCTCGGCGGTAAGCACGGCTCGCCCGGGGGTGGCGCCGCCTGCGCGGTGCTCGTCGCCGTCTCGAGCGCGCTGATGGCGATGGTCGCCGGATACTCCACCGACGACGAGCGAGTCGCTGCCGCCCTCGAGCGACTGGTCGCCGTCCGCGGGCGGGCACTCGAGGCGTCCGAAGCCGACAGCCGCCGCTCGGGGGAACTGGGGGCGGCGCTGCGCGAGAGCAGCTCCGAGGGCTCGCAGGGTGACCCCGACGCCGACCCGGTGCCCGAAGCGGCCCTGACCGCCGCGCAGTCGGCGGTGCAGCTCGGCGAACTCGCGGCATCCCTCGTTCCCGAACTGGAGCTGCTGCTCGACGTGGCCGAGACCTACCTGCTGCCCGACCTCGTCGTGGCCGCCGAATCGGCGGCCGCGGCGCTGGGCGGGACCGCGGCGACGGTGCGTGCCGATGTGCGCCTCGCCGAGGCGCACGGGTTCGGCGCCGATCATCCGGCGATTCGCGAGGTGGCGGCCGGTGTGGCACGGATGGATGCCGCACGCCGTCGCGTCGACGAGCTGCGGATCGCGGGGGCAGCGCGCGTCTGAACCGCAGCCGCGGTGCGGGATGTCAAGCCCCGGGTGCGCTCGCGCGTTGCTCGTATCGTCGGAATCCGATGATCGCCCCTCGGCGAGGACGGAGAACGCGATGCGCGCAGTGACGTGGCAGGGGACCCGCAAGATCAGCGTCGAGGAGGTGCCCGACCCTGTCATCGTCGAGCCGCGCGACGCCATCGTGCGCGTCACGTCGACCGCGATCTGCGGCTCGGACCTGCACCTGTACGAGCTGCTCGGACCGTTCCTGGACCGAGGCGACATCCTCGGCCACGAGGCGATGGGCGTCATCGTCGACGTCGGATCCGAGGTGCGCAACCTCAAGATCGGCGATCGCGTCGTGGTGCCGTTCAACATCGCGTGCGGTGAGTGCTACATGTGCGTGCGCGGGCTGATGTCGCAGTGCGAGACCACCCAGGTGCACGAGCACGACAGCGGCGCCGCGCTGTTCGGGTACACGAAGCTGTACGGCCAGGTGCCCGGCGGTCAGGCAGAGTTCCTGCGCGTCCCGATGGCGGATTACAACACGATCCCCGTCGGCGACACACTGCCCGATGAGCGGTATCTGTTCCTCAGCGACATCCTGCCGACGGCATGGCAGGCGGTGGAGTACGCCCTCACGCCCGACACCGAGAACATCGTCGTCATGGGACTCGGGCCGGTCGGCCAGTTCGCCTCCCGCATCGCCCGGCACCGCGGGCTCCGGGTGATCGCCGTCGACCCGGTTCCCGAACGGCGCGCGATGGCCGAGCGGCACGACGTGGCCACGCGCGACCTGACCAAGGACATCGTGGAGCAGCTGCGCGACGCGACCGACGGACGCGGCGCCGACGCGGTCATCGACGCCGTCGGCATGGAGGCGCACGGCGCCCCGGCGGTGTCGCTCGCGCAGAAGGCGGTCGGACTGCTGCCCGACCCGCTGGCGGCCAAGATGATGGAGACCGCCGGCATCGACCGGTTGACCGCGCTGTACGCCGCGATGAACGTGGCACGACGCGGCGGGGTGGTGTCGATCTCGGGCGTCTACGCCGGGGATGCCGATGTCATGCCGATGAAGAGCATGTTCGACCGCCAGGTCACGCTGCGGATGGGACAGTGCAACGTCAAGCGCTGGACGGATGCGATCATCCCGCTGGTCGAGGACCTCTCCGATCCCCTCGGTGTCACCGACCTCGTCACGCATCGCTCGGGACTGGACGGCGCGCCCGATCTCTACGAGACGTTCCAGAAGAAGGAGGACGGCTGCATCAAGGTGGTGCTGAAGCCGCAGGAGGCCTGACCGGCCGCTCCGCGTGTCGCGAGGGCGCGCGCGTGGACGGCGCGGCTGTCGTCGTACGCTGACGTCCGGAGCCAGTGCGAAGGAGCAGGCATGACGGTTGACGCGCGCCGCGGCCTCCGGTCATCCGCGGCGGTTATCGCCGTCGCCCTCGGCATCGCCCTGTCCGGGTGCTCGTCGGGTCAGACCCCCGACCCGACGCTGACGTCTGCGGTGGCGGATGCCGTCAGCGCCGGCCGAACGGCAGACCTCGGGCTGCAGCAGTCCGCCGACGGTCGCATTTTCGACACCACCCTGAACGCGCTTCTGGGCGACATGGCCAAATCGCTGTCGGACACGGCGCGCGAGCTCGAGATGCACAAGACGGACAGCGACGACAACGCCCGGTACCGCGACGACGCGCTCGCCGCGACCCGCGCCGCGCTCGAGGCGGTGCACGCCGCTCAGCAGGGCAGCGCCTCAGCCGACGACGACCTGAACACCGCGCTCGACGACCTCGGTGCGCTGGCGGAGCAGCAGTGACCCGGCTGTTCGCCGTCGCGCTCGGCATCCTCACCGCCATCGGCGGGTTCGTCGACATCGGAGATCTCGTCACCAACGCCGTCGTGGGCTCGCGGTACGGCTGGGGCCTGGTGTGGGTCGTGATCCTCGGGGTGGCCGGTATCTGCCTCTACGCCGACATGGCCGGTCGGGTCGCGGCCGTCAGCGGTCGGGCGACGTTCGAGATCATCCGCGAACGGCTGGGCCCGCGTGCCGGACTGGCGAACCTGGGCGCCTCGTTCTTCATCAATCTGCTGACGCTCACCGCCGAGATCGGCGGCATCGCACTCGCCCTGCAGCTGGCTGCCGGCGTCGGGCCGGGCCTGTGGATCCCCGTCGCTCTGTTCGGGGTCTGGATCGTGATCTGGCGGACCAAGTTCTCCATCATGGAGAACGTCACCGGACTGCTCGGGCTCACGCTGATCGTGTTCGCCGTGGCGCTGTTCCTGCTCAAGCCCGATTGGTCGCAGCTGCTGTCGCAGGCGACGATGCCGTGGCAGCCGGCGGGCGACAATCCGCTGTCGTACTGGTACTACGCGGTCGCGCTGTTCGGCGCCGCGATGACGCCGTACGAGGTGTTCTTCTTCTCCTCCGGCGGGGTCGAGGAGAAGTGGACGAAGCAGGATCTCGCCACCGAGCGCGCCAACGTCTTCGTAGGCTTCCCGCTCGGCGGCCTGCTGTCGCTGGCGATCGCCGGCTGCGCCGCGGTCGTGCTGATGCCCAAGCAGATCGAGGTCACGACGCTGTCGCAGGTGGTGCTGCCGGTGATCCAGGGAGGCGGGCAGATCGCACTGGCCATCGTGATCGTGGGGATCCTCGCCGCCACGTTCGGCGCCGCGCTGGAGACCACGCTGTCCAGCGGCTACACCCTCGCGCAGTTCTTCGGCTGGCCGTGGGGCAAGTTCCGCCGCCCCGCCGAGGCGTCGCGCTTCCACGTGGCGATGATCGTGTGCCTGCTGGTCGGTGGCGGCATCCTCGCCACCGGCGTCGACCCGATCCTCGTCACGGAGCTGTCGGTGGTGTTCTCGGCCGTCGCGCTGCCGCTGACGTACTTCCCGATCCTGGTGGTCGCCAATGATCCGGAATACATGGGCGACGCCGTCAACGGCCGGTGGCGCAACGGCTTCGGGGTGTTCTTCCTTTTCATCATCCTCATCGCGGCCGTCGCCGCGATCCCGCTGCTGATCGCCTCGGGAATGGGCTCATGACCACTTTCCGGCATCCGCTCGAGTGGTATCGCAACCCCGACGGTCGCGGCGTCGACGGGCAGTTCCACCTGCTGGACAGGCAGATGATCGATCCCGACGGCGTGCCGGTCAGCACGGTGAACGACATCGAGATCGCCGGGCTCGAACAGGACAGCGACATCGACCACGACGCGCCGTCGCCGACGGTGTCGTCGATCCTGGTCGGCACCGGACTGCTCGTGCGCATCTTCGGCGGCCGGATCCCGCGCTCGCGATGGAGCCGGCTCGAGTGGCGCCACGTCGCGCGCGTCGGCACGGTCATCGATCTTCGCGACCGCGCCGACGACCTGGAGTGCACGTGGTTGGAGCGGTGGTTCCGCGAGCGGATCATCGCCCGTATCCCCGGAGGCCGGCATGCTCCTGAGTGAACTGCTGTCGCGGGCGGTGCGCACGCCGGACGGGCGGATGCTGGGGCGCGTCGTGGACGTGAGGTTCCGGCGCGGCCCTCGTCAGGGTGCGCAGGAGGGCGAGCTGGAGCTGATCGCGCTGATCATCAGCCCGCACACCCGGTTGCCGTTCTTCGGGTACGAGCGCGGCCGGGTCAGCGGCCCGGCGGTCATCGCGGGTCTGTCGAGCTGGCTGCATCGCGGCTCGCGGGTGATCCCCTGGGAGTGCGTCGAGCGCGTGGAGAAGGACGTGGTGCGCCTGAACTGCGATCCGCCCGTCATCCCGCTCGACGCGCGGGTGCCGGTCGAAAGCTCGCGGCCCGCCTGATCCGCCGGCATCCGCTGCTCGCGAACCCACACTCTGTCACCGAGACCACCGCTTCGCGACGCGAACAACCGGTGGGCTCGGCAGCTGAGTGCGGGTTCGGCGAAATGGGGGGGCGTCGCGGCGGACCGTCAGGAGTCGAAGCCCATGCCGACGGCATCCAGGGTCTTCAGCAGCAGGTTGCGTCTGCCCTCGTCGTGGTCGGCGCGGTCCATCGACCAGCGCACCAGGTTCACGCCGACGGATGCCGCCGGCTCGGGCGGGAACGGCAGCGGCCTCTCGCGCACCATCTGCAGCTCGGTGCGCTCGGTCGACTCGCCCGAGAGCAGGTCGAGCATGACGTCGGCGCCGAATCGAGATGCCCCGACCCCGAGCCCGGTGTAGCCGGCGGCGTACGCGATGCGGCCGCGCCGAGCGGTGCCGAAGAATGCGCAGAACCGCGAGGACGAGTCGACGGCGCCGGCCCAGCGGTGGCTGAACCGCAAGCCCTCCAGCTGCGGGAACGTCGTGAAGAAGTGGCTCGCGAGCTTCTCGAACGACTCCGGCCGATCCTCGTACGCGGTGCGCACCCGGCCACCGGTGTGGTACACCGCGTCGTAGCCGCCGAAGAGGATCCGCCCGTCGGCGCTCTGCCGGTAGTAGTGGAACTGGTTCGCCAGGTCTGCGATGCCCTGGCGGCCCTGCCATCCGATCGCGTCGCGCTGCTCGGCGGAGAGCGGCTCGGTCATCAGCACGTAGTCGTACACCGGCACCGTCATCAGGCGGTTGCGCCACAGCAGCGACGGGAACGCGTTGGTGCCCAGTGCGACCGCCGACGCGCGCACCGAGCCCGCGTCGGTGCGGACGGTCACCCCACCGTCGTCGGCGTCCTCGAGCGCGGTGACGGGCGAGTTCTCGTAGAGCTGCACACCGAGGTCCGCCGCGACGCGGGCGAGCTCGAGCGCGAGCTTGCCGGGATGCACCAGCGCGGTGCCGGTGCGTTCCCACTGACCGGCGAGGTAGGTGGGGGAGTCCACCAGCGCGCGGGTGGCCGCGGCATCCAGGAATCCTTCCTCCTCTTCGAGCCAGGCGACCTGGTGCGGCTCGACCGCCACGGTGAGGGCACCGGTGCGCTCGAATTCGGCATCCATCGCGTACCGCGAGACCGTGTCGGCGATGCCGTCGAGGTTCTCGGCGCCCAGGCGCTCGAGCTGCGCGAGCTCGTCGGGCCAGCGGCGCAGCCCGTTCTCGTGCCCGTGGGTGAGGCTGGCCTCGCAGAAGCCGCCGTTGCGTCCCGACGCGGCCCAGCCGATGCGGCGCGCCTCGACGACGACGACGCGACGCCCGGGGTCGCGCTCCTTCGCGCGGACGGCGGTCCACAGTCCGGTGTAGCCGCCGCCGACGATCACCAGGTCCGCGGTGCGCTCGCCGCGAAGGGTCGGATGCAGCGGACGCTCGAGGTCCTCGAGCCAGAACACGGCGTTGCGCGACTGCGACAGCGAAGCGTCGATGAGGGATGCCGGGGGCCGCTGCCGCTCGAACACGGTGGTGTGCATGCCGTCAGTCCCTTCCGCCTCGCAGCGATGCGAGCAGCTGCTCGGCCGCCGCGCGCGCCGCCTCGGTGCCCGCGGCCGATGATTCGATGTCGCTGAGGAACACGTTGTGCAGCGCGATCGCGACGACCCCGTAGGCGGCGGCGTCGACCCGACGGCGGTCGACGCCGGGATGCTCGCCGGCGATCATCTGCGCCAGCACCGCCTCGGTGCCTTTGTACGCCGTGGCGAGCACCTCGGCGATCGCGGGATCGCGGCGGGATGCCTCCACGAAGCCGAACACGACCGCGTTGTCGCTGCCGGGCGCGGTGATCTCGGGACCGAAGAGGTAGTCCATCGCCTGGGCGACGGTCGTTGTGCCGGACGGCAGGATGGATCTCTCATCCGTGCCGTCGAAGTAGAACCGGCGCGCGGTCTCGCGCAGCAGCTCATCGCGGTTGCCGACGAAGTGGCGCACGTGGCCGCGCGACATCCCGGCCTCCTCGGCGATGCGGTCCAAGCTAGCTCCGGTGATGCCGCGGGCGCCGATCGTGCGGATCGTCGCGTCGATGATCTGGCGCGTGCGCTCGTCGGCGACGGACGGTCGAGCCATCGCATCCCCTCCCTCTCGCACGATAGCCAATCGGCGGATCAGAATAAATTGTCTAGTCGGACTTGACTAGAAACTATCACGGCGCTTAGCGTGTGCTCCATCCCGAAGGAGCGCCGTGCCCGAGATCGTCCATGTCGGCCCCGCGCCGGTCAGCCCGCTCGCCCGCGAGGAGGTGGTCCGGATGCGGGACGGCGTGCGCTTGGCGACCGACGTGTACCTGCCCGGAGCGCCGGACGACGCCGACGACGGCCCGGGCGACGTCATCCTGATCCGCCTGCCGTACGACAAGAGCGCCGCATATACGTTCATGCCCCTGATCGCGCAGTACTTCACCGCCCGCGGCTACCGCGTGGTCGCCCAGGACGTGCGGGGCAAGTTCCGCTCCGAGGGCGAGACGCTGCTGTTCGTCAACGAGGCGCACGACGGGTACGACACGATCGAGTGGATCACCCAGCAGCGGTGGTGCAGCGGCCGGGTGGCGATGTGGGGCGACAGCTACTACGGCTACACGCAGTGGGCCGCGGCATCCACCCAGCATCCGGCGTTGAAGGCGATCGCCCCGCGGGTGACCGGCACGCAGCTCGGTGAGCCCGTGATCTCCCGGCCGGGCGAGCGGACGCGGCCGGTCGAGATGGCGGTCACGTACCTCTATCCGCTGACGTACTTCCATTCGCGCGATGCGTACTTCTGGGAACTCGACCCGCTGCGCCGGCCGTTCAGCGCACAGGCCGAGGACGCCCTCGCGGCGATCGGGTCGCGCTCGATCTCGTACGACCAGTGGTATCCGCATCCGGTGCATCTGCGCCGCTTCCCCGCCGGCAGTCCGTTCGACGCGCGGCCGATTCCGGTGCTGCACACGATCGGGTGGTGGGACAACTGCGCGCCGCTGTCGTGGGCGGATGCCGCGCAGCTCGAGGCCCGGCCGAGCTGGGCGTTGAACCACTTCCTGCGCATCGAGGCGATGGACCACGAGTCGTACTACCTCGACGACGACCCGGCCGACCTCGTCGCGGAGCGGACCGAGGCGCAGGTGCGCGCCGGCCTGCCTCGGATGCTGGATCCCGCACTGGAGTTCTTCGAGGTGTTCGTGCGCGGCAACGGCCGGCACACCGACATTCCCCGCGTGGCATGGACCCTCGCCGGCACGCCGGGAATGCGGCGGAGCGAGACGTGGCCGCCTCCCGGCGTCGCCGAGCGGACACTGTTCGCGACCGTGGACGGCGCACTCGCCGCGGACGCGGCCGGGGTGTCGGTCGAGCGGCTGTGGACGCACGACCCGGCGGACCTCGTGCCCTCGAGCGCACCGAACGCCTTCGCGTTCCTGCTGTACCGGCCCGACGAGGCGGCGCTCGGCGACCGCGACGACGTGCTGGCGTTCGCGTCGGAGCCGCTCGAGCGCGACCTCGACCTGGTCGGGCCGGTGCGCGCCCACGCCCGGGTGTGTTCGAGCGGCCCGGTGATGGACGTGTTCGTGCGCGTGCTGGATGTCGCCCCCGACGGCACCGCGCTGCGGATCGCCCGGGGACAGGTGCACGTGATGGATGCGTCGTCCCCGGCGCCGGTGGACATCGACCTCGGCCAGCTCGGATACCGGCTCGCGGCCGGTCACCGCCTCGGACTGCACGTGTGCAGCAGCGACTTCCCCGAGTTCATCCCGCAGCCCGGGACCGGTCACGACCCGTGGTCGGCGGTCGACACCCGGCCGAACACGCAGTGCGTCGAACTCGGCGGTGACGAGCCGCTGCGGCTGACCCTGAGCGTTCTGGAGGCATCCGCGTGAATGAGCCGCTTCTCGAGTACGCCTTCGAGCTGCGCGTCGACATCGCGCCCTACCTGCGCATCGGGCGCAGCGCCGATGAGGAGCTGACCTTCACCCCGATCACCGGTGGCACCGTCGCGGGTCCGCTGCTGAACGGTGTCGTGCTGCCCGGCGGCGGGGACTGGGCCGTGGAGCGTTCCGGAACCGCGCAACTCGAGGCACGGTACTTGCTGCGCGCCGAGGACGGGGCCGTGATCGACATCCTCAATCGCGGCTACTACCGTGCGAGCGCGGACGTCATGGCGCGTGTGGAAGCCGGCGAGAACGTGCCCGAGGAGGAGTACTACTTCCGCACCGCGCCGGTGTTCCAGACGGATGCGCCGGCGCACCGCTGGCTCGCCGAGCACCAGTTCCTCGGGCTCGCTCGCGACGAGGACGGCCAGGTCTGCGTTCGGGTATGGGTGGTGCGGTAGCCGTGACCGACCGCGCATTCGACACCATCCTGGTCGGCGGGACGGCGTTCACCGCCGGCTGGGAATCGTCGCGCCTGGTCGGCGTCGGCATCCGCCACGGCCGTATCGCCGCCGTCGACACCGACGACCGGCTCCGCGACGCCGGAGCCGCCGAGGTGGTGGATGCCCGAGGCGCCCTGGTGATGCCGGCGTTCTACGACGCGCACGCGCATCCGATCGGCGGCGGCATCGAGCTGCTGCAGTGCGACCTGTCCGGCGCGGGAAACGCCGACGACTGCGTCGAGCGCATCGCCGCGTACGCGGCGTCCCACCCCGACCGGGAATGGATCCAGGGCGGCGGCTGGACGATGGCGCACTTCCCGGGCGGCACGCCGAGCCGGGCGCTGCTGGACGCCGCGGTGCCCGACCGGCCGGCGGTGCTCGTCAACCGCGACCACCACGGCGCGTGGTGCAACACCGAGGCCCTGCGCCGCGCCGGCATCACGGCGGCCACGCCCGATCCCGCCGACGGCCGGATCGAGCGCGAGCCCGACGGCACCCCGGCCGGCGTGCTGCACGAGGGTGCGATGCGGCTGATGGATGCCGTCGCCCCGGGCATCGACGACGCGCTGGCGCTCGCCGGGCTGGAGCGCGCGCAGGCGGACTTCTTCGCACTCGGGATCACCGGGTGGCAGGACGCGTGGGTCGGACGCACCGCCGGGGTGGACGACCTGCTGGACGTGTACCTCGCCGCGGTGGATGCCGCGACGCTGCGTGCCCGCGTGACCGCGGCGCTGTGGTGGGACCGCGAGCGAGGCCTCGATCAACTCGACGAGCTGCGCGGCAAGCGCACGACGGTGCAGCAGCGGGGCCGGCAGGACGTGCTGATCGCCGACACCGTGAAGATCATGGTCGACGGCGTCGCCGAGAACTTCACCGCCGCGATGTCGCGGCCGTACCTGGACGCCTGCGGTCATCCAACCGGAAACAGCGGCCTGACGTTCGTCGCGCCAGACGCGCTGCGCGACGCGGTCGTGGCGCTGGATGCCGCGGACTTCTCGGTGCACCTGCACGCACTCGGCGACCGGGCCGTCACGCTCGCGCTCGACGCGATCGACGCCGCGCGGACCGCGAACGGACCGTCATCCGGTCGTCACCAGCTCGCGCACCTGCAGGTCGTGCAGCGGCGGGACGTGCCGCGGTTCGCCGCGCTCGGCGCGACCGCGAACCTGCAGATGCTGTGGGGCGCCCTCGACGAGGCGCTCAGCGAGCTGACCTTCCCGTTCCTCGACCCCGAACTCGTCGGCCGCCACTACCCGTTCCGCGAGCTGCGCGACGCGGGCGCCGCCCTGGCGGCGGGCAGCGACTGGCCGGTCTCTTCGGCCGATCCGATCGCCGCGATCCATGTCGCGGTCAACCGCGCCGAGCCCGGCGCCCGCGCCGACGAGCGCCTGCATCCCGAGCAGGCGATCGATCTGGCGACGGCCGTCTCGGCGTACACCGCCGGGTCGGCTGCCGCCGGCGGGCGGGGCGACACGAACGGCCGGCTGCACCCGGGCGCCGCCGCCGATCTGGTCGTGCTCGACCGGGACCCGTTCGCCGGACCGCGCGAGGACATCCACGAAGCCGTCGTGAGCCGGACGTTCCTCGCCGGCGTCGAGGTCTACGCGGGGGACCCCTCGTGACGCGGCTGCCGGGCGACGGTCGAGTGGATGACGTCGCGCAGGTGAGCCTCGGTCCAGTGGCCCGGGTCCTCGGTGCTCGCGATGTATGCGCCGCGCACGAGCAGATACGCGACGTCGGCCGTGCGCTCCGGCTCGGCGAAACCCGATTCGAGCGCCGCGGACCGCAAGATGTCCTGGAAGCTCGCCGACTCGCGCCGCAGCGCGTCGGCCATGTCGGTCTCGACCGCCGCGTTCGCCACGATCTCGAGGATCAGCGTCCGCAGCACCGGGTCGTCGGTGGTGGACGTCAGCGACCACTCGATCACCGCCTGCAGACGGTCCGGGTCCGCGACCGCCGCGAGTGCGGCATCCAGTTCGGCACGCCACCGATCGCGGCCCTGATCGAGCGCGTTGAGGATGAGCGCCGCCCGCGATGGCAGGTAGTTGGTGACCAGCGTCGTCGATCCGCCCAGCTCCTTGGCCACCGAGCGGATCGTCACCGCGTGCGCTCCCTGCGCGCGGGCGACGCGGATCGTCGCGGACGCGACGGCGTCCAGGCGTTGGTTCAGATCGACGTCGCGGGGCATGTCCGCCAGCCTAATCAGCCTCGTGACACAAATGCAACATTGATGTATAACAGTGTTGTACTACTGTGATGAGGTGCGACGACGCATCGGCGCCGCACCGTCTCGATGAAGGATCGACCCGAAAGGACCCGACATGAGAAACCGAGGACTTGTCGCCGCGGCTGCGCTGGGCGCCGCGACGCTTCTCCTGCTCACCGGCTGCGCCGATCGCGGCACCGTTGCCGCGCCCACCCAGAGCGTCGACCCCGACGCCCTGGTGGCATCCACTCCCGACGCTTCCAAGGCGGTCGACCAGGTGACGTGGGGGCTCGCCGAGGGCGAGCCGCGCAGCCTCGACCCGCTCGGCGGCGGTTCGTTCCCCACCGTCAACCTCTGCGACAACCTGCTGCGGCTGAACCCCGACTTCACCGTCTCGCCGGGAATCGCCACGAGCGCCGACTGGACCGATGCCACGACCTTCGTCATCGACCTGCGCGACGACGTCACCTTCTGGGACGGCTCGCCGCTGACTCCCGAGGACGTCATCTGGAGCATGCAGCGCAACCAGACGCCGACCTCGCCGTGGTATCCGGCGTTCGTGCTGGTGACGGGGATGGACAAGACCGGTGACCACGAGGTGACGGTGCACTTCACCGCCCCGGACTCCACGTTCCGCAACTCGCTGAGCGGGCTGGCGGGCGCGGTGATGGAGAAGGCGTACGGCGAGAAGGCGGGCCAGAGCCTCGGCACGTCCTCGGGCGGCATGATGTGCACGGGTCCGTACAAGCTCGACAGCTGGACCCCGGGCAAGCAGATCGTCACGACGGCGAACGCGGACTACTGGGACGGCGCGCCGCTGGTCAAGACGCTCACCTACGTGTTCGTCCCGGACGGCAGCACGCTGACGAACGCGCTGCTGGCCGGCGAGATCGACGGTGCCTTCAACGTGCAGCCGTCGAGTCGCTCGGCGTTCCAGTCCGCCGACTCCGGTTCGCTCGTGCTCGGCCCGTCCACCGCCTCGTACTCGTTCGGCCCGACGAACTCGACGGGACTGGCCGCGAACGTCAAGATCCGGCAGGCGCTGAGCCTCGCGATCGACCGGTCGCAGTTCATCGACACGGTGCTCAGCGGCCTCGGCTCGGTGCAGAACACCTTCACGCCGCCGTTCGTGTGGAACGGACTGGATGCCGCGGACGCCTACGACTCGGCGTACCAGGCGCTGGGCGCACCGAAGGTCGACCTGGACCAGGCGAAGAAGCTCGTGGCCGAATCCGGCGTCGACACCTCCACGCCCATCGTGATCGCCACGCCCGCCGGCAGCACCGAGATCGGCAAGACCGCCGCGATCATCCAGTCCGCGGCTCAGTCGATCGGTCTGACCGTGACGATCAACGAGATGCAGCCGGCCGACTACACGGCGATCTTCTACGATCCGACCGCGCGGCAGGGCATCGACTTCATCGCCACCACCGGATGGCTGGACACCCCCGGCGTGCTGCAGTACGCGCAGCAGTTCCTGCTGCCGGCCGAACTCGGCGGCTTCTACAACTGGAGCGGGTACTCCAACGACACGGTGACCGCCGATGTGCAGACGGCCCGCACCACACTGGACGCGCAGCAGTCCGCCGACGCGTTCATCGCCGCCCAGAAGGTGTTCGCGCCCGACCAGCTGCAGATCACCCTCGCCGGTGCCTACCAGCTGACGTTCATCAAGAAGGGGCTGACCGGGGTCGTCACCTCGATCGCCAACGTGTCGAGCCCGTGGGCTCTGCACCTCGGCGGCGAGTGATCCGCACACGGTGAGACGCGGGACGGGAAGGGGAGTCGCATGAACGGACGCGTGGCGCTGCGGTTGCTGAGCAAGCTCGGTGGCCTCGTGCTGACCCTCTTCCTGTCCAGCGTCGTCATCTTCTCCGCGCTGCTTCTGACACCGGGCGACCCGGTGTCGGCACTGGCCGGCGGCGCCCGTCCGACACCCGAGATGATCGCCGCGATCCGCGAGCAGTACCACCTCGACGATCCGGTGTGGCTGCAGTACCTGCACTGGGTCGGCGGCGTGCTGACCGGCGACTTCGGACAGTCGTTCGTGTACAAGACGGATGTCGTGAACCTCATCGCCCCGCGGATCGGGGTGACCTTGATGCTCGTGACCTACACGGTCGTGCTGATCGCGGTGTTCGGCATCGGTTCCGGCATCCTCGCCGCCACCCGGGGGCCGCGCGCGGACCGGGCGGTGCTGATCTCGACATCGATCGGCATGGCGATGCCGACGTTCGTCGTGGCGATCCTGCTGATCTGGATCTTCGCCCGGTCGCTCGGGTGGTTCCCGGTGTACGGTGCGGGTTCCGGGCTCGGCGACGGCCTGTACCACCTGACGTTGCCGGCGATCTCGCTGGCGGTGCTGTACATCGCGTACATGAGCCGCATCACCCGCGGCGCGCTGGTGGGACAGGCGTCGAGCGAGCACGTCGAGACCGCCCGGGTGCGCGGCATCCCGGCGGGCCGGATCTTCCGCGTGCACATCTTCCGCAACGCCTCGCCGCAGATCCTCGCCATCTCCGGAGCCACCATCGCGGGCCTGTTCGCCACGTCGGCCATCGCCGAGCAGGCGTTCGGACTCGGCGGCATCGGGTCGCTGCTGACCGAGGCGGCCGCCCGGAAGGACCTGCCGGTCGTGCAGATCATCTCGCTGCTGCTCGTGACGATCTTCGTGGTCCTCAACGCGCTCGCAGACATCGCGATCGCCGCGATCGACCCCGACAGCCTCAGATCGCGCAGGACCGCATGAGCGTCGCGCAGCTGTCCGGCGGCCGGGTCCCGGCGCTCGCGGTGCGGGCGGCGCGACGCGATCCGCTCGTCGTCGTCGCGGTCGTCGTGCTGGCCGTCGTCGCCGTCGTCGCGGTCTCCGGGCCCCTGCTGGCCCCGTACGACCCGAACCAGCTGTACGTCGGCCCGACCGGCGGGGCGGCGTCGATCGCGCATCCGCTCGGCACCGACGACCTCGGCCGCGACATCCTCTCCCGGCTCCTGGTGGGCGCTCGCACCAGCGTGCTCAGCCCGATCGTGGTCGTGGTGGCATCCAGCATCCTCGGCGGGGCCGTCGCGATCGCGTCGGCGTGGTTCGGCGGACTCGTCGACGGGCTGTTCGCCCGCGTGATCGAGGTGATCTTCGCGATCCCGGGGCTCGTGCTCGCGGTGCTCGCCGTGGCGATGTTCGGCAAGGGGATCGCCGCCCCGATCGTGGCGCTGTCGATCGCGTACGTCCCGATCGTCGCGAGGCTCGTGCGCACGAACGCTCGCAGCGAGTTGGCCAAGCCGTACGTCGCGGCCCTGCAGGTGCAGGGCGTCAGCGGCCTCGCGATCTGCTTCCGCCACCTCGTCCCGGCGCTGCTGCCGGCGATCCTGGCGCAGGCCACCGTCGGCTTCGGATACGCGATGCTCGACCTCGCCGCGATCTCCTACCTCGGACTCGGCGTGCAGCCGCCCGCGGCGGACTGGGGCGTGATGATCGCGAACGGGCAGACCTCGATCCTGGCCGGCGCCCCCGAGCAGTCGGTGTGGCCCTCGGTCATGGTCGTGCTCACGGTGCTGGCCGTGAACATCGTCGGTGCCCGCGTGACCGGCTGGGCCGAAAGCCGGGACCGATGAGCGTCCTGGACCTCGAGTCCGTCAGTGTGCGAGCCGTGATCCGCGGCTCGGTGCGCACGCTCGTGGCGGACTGCACGCTGCACGTCGACGCCGGGGAGGCGCTCGGTCTCGTCGGGGAGTCGGGGTCGGGCAAGACACTGTCCGCGCGGTCGGTGGTCGGGCTGCTCCCCCCGGGTTTCGAGGTGGGCGGGGTCATCCGCATCGACGGGATGGATGCCACGACGCTCGCGCCGAAACTTCTGCGGGAGCTGCGCGCCCGGCGGATCGGCATGATCTTCCAGACCCCCCGCGCCCACCTGAACCCGCTCCGCACGATCGGCGACTTCCTCACCGAGGCGCTCATCACGGTCGCGGACGAGAAGCCCGAGCAGGCGCGCCGGGAGGCGGCATCCCTCCTCGACGAGGTCGGGATCGACGACCCGTACCGGCGGATGCGGCAGCACCCCGGCGACCTTTCCGGCGGCCTGCTGCAGCGCGTGATGATCGCCGCGACCCTCGCCATGGACCCGCGGATCCTTCTCGCGGACGAGATCACCACGGCGCTGGACGTCACGACCCAGGAGGAGGTGATGGCCGTCATCGGCGACCTGCGCCGCCACCGCGAGCTCGCGATGCTCTTCATCACCCACGACCTCGCGCTGGCCCAGGCGGTGTGCGACCGGATCACCGTCATGAAGGACGGCCGCACGATCGAGACGCATCCCGCGGCCACGATCCGCCAGGATGCCGCCGACCCGTACACGCGCACACTGCTGTCGGCCGCCATGCCCGAAACGCCGGCGCTTCTCGACGTCGCCGCAATCGGGTCGGCCGAGCCGATGCTCCGGGTGCAGGGACTGCGCAAAGTGTTTGCGGTGCGCGCGGCGACCGGTGTCGGCCGTGAGGCCTTCGTCGCCGTGGACGACGTCGGGTTCACCCTCGAGGCCGGGGCGTCCCTGGGCATCGTGGGGGAGTCGGGGTCGGGGAAGTCCACGACCGCTCGCATCATCTGCGGCCTCGAGACCGCCGACGCCGGATCGGTCACCGTGAAGGGCGAGTCCTGGGATCGTCCGGCTCGCGGCACGGCCGAGCGTCGGCGCCGAGCGCGCATTGCGCAGATGGTGTTCCAGGATCCGTATCAGTCGCTCGATCGCCGCCAGACGGTGCGCGCGTGCCTCGCCGAAGCGGTGCGCGTGCACCGGCCGCGCGCCTCGAAGGCCGAGATCGACGACCGGGTCGCCGAGCTCCTCGCCTCGGTGCGCCTGGATGCCTCGCTCGCGGCGAGCAAGCCACGATCGCTGTCGGGCGGCCAGCGACAGCGGGTCGCGATCGCACGGGCACTGGCCGCGGATCCCGAGATCCTGGTGCTCGACGAGGCGGTGTCGGCCCTGGACGTGACGACGCAGGTGGAGATCCTGCGGCTGCTGGATCGCATCCGCCGCGAGACGGGCGTCGCGCTGCTGATGATCTCGCACGACCTGACCGTGGTGCGGCGGCTGTGCGACACCGTCGTGGTGATGCGCGCGGGCCGCATCGAGGAGGCGGGCGCGATCGCCGACGTCCTGGACCATCCGCGCGCCGAGTACACGCGACTGCTGCTCGAGTCGATTCCGCGCGAGGGCTGGCAACCGCGCCGACGCCGCCCGCTTCGCACCGCGCCGCTTCCCACGGTCGCCACGGCGACGCATCCCACCGTCCCTTCTGGAGGACACCTGTGACCGACCGTCCGCTCTGGCAGCTCACCATGGGCGAGCTCGCCGCCGCCGTCCGCGCCCGGGATGCGACCGCCGTCGAGGTCGTCGACTCCCACCTAGAGCGCATCGCCCAGGTCAACCCGGCCGTCAACGCGGTCACCGTGGTGTTCGCCGACCGCGCTCGTGCCCTCGCCGCGACGGTCGACGCCGCCCTGGACGACGGCCGCGATCCGGGTCCGCTGGCCGGCGTGCCGTTCTGCGTCAAGGAGAACATCGACCTGACCTGGTCGGCATCCACCAGCGGATGGGCGTTCCTCGCCGACGCCGTGCCCAGTGCGGACGCCACGATGGTGCGACGGCTGATGGATGCCGGCGCCATCCCGATCGCGCGCGGCAACATGCCGGACTTCGGGCTGCGATGGGACACCGACAACGACCTGTTCGGCCGCACCTACAACCCGTGGGATCCGGCGCGGGTGCCGGGGGGTTCCAGCGGCGGCGACGCCGTCGCGGTCGCGACCGGGATGGTGCCGCTCGGGCTCGGCAACGACTACGGCGGGTCGCTGCGGCTGCCCGCATACGCGGCGGGCGTGTGTGCGCTGCGGCCGTCGGCCGGACGCATCCCCGCGCCGGTCGCCGCGGTGACCGAGCCGATCCCGCTGTCGCTGCAGCACTTCGCCGTCAACGGCCCGATCGCCCGTCGCGTCGACGACCTCGACACCGCGTTCGCGATCATGCAGGGCGGCGACGACCGCGACCCGCTCGCGGTGTCGATCCCGCATCCGTCGACCTACGACGGACCGCGGACCGCGGCTGTCGTACGCGATCCGCTCGGATCGGGCGTGGACGCGCAGGTCGCCGACGCGATCGCGCGCGCGGCGGACGCGCTCGCCGCGCGCGGCTGGGACATCGTCGACGCCGAGCCGCCGATGCTCGAGGAGGCCGCCGTGCTGTGGCGGCAGATCTCCACGACCGAGATGGTGGGCGCGTTCCGGCCCGGCGGGCTTCCCGCGCCGCTGAGCGACGGGTCGACGAAGTACTTCCTCGACAACGCCGCCGAGACCCGGGTGCTCGACACCGGTGAGGCGTACGGCGGCGCGTGGGCGTTCCGGATGGTGATCGCCGGGGCGTGGCACGCGTTCCAGGCGCGGCATCCCATCATCCTCGGACCGGTGTCGGCGCGTCGGATGCCGTACATCGGGTTCGACCTGGAGGGTCCGGATGCCACCACCCAGCTGTGGCGCGACCACCGGCTGCTCGTGGCGGTGAACCTCCTGGGCCTGCCGTCGGTGGCGGTGCCCACCGGTCTCGACGGCGACGGCCTGCCCACCGGGGTGCAGCTGATCGGTCCGCGCAACGGCGACCACGTCGCCCTGGCCGCGGCCCGCGACGTCGAGGCCGAGCTCGGTGCGATCACGCCGCTGGTCGACGTGGCTCGGGTGACCGTGTGACGGGGTGTGCGGAGTGACCGGGTTGCTGGAGCCGTCGCTCGAGTACGTGTTCGAGCTGCACGTCGCGGTCGACGACGCGGTGCGGATCGGGCGATCCGAGTCGGAGGACCTCCACTTCACCGCGATCACCGGAGGCGTCGTGGACGGACCGGCGCTGACCGGCCGCGTGCTGCCCGGCGGCGGCGACTGGTGGGTCTCGCGAGGCGCCACGACGCAGCTCGACGCGCGGTATCTCGTCGAGGCATCCGACGGCGCCGTGATCGACGTGGTCAACCGCGGCTACTGGCGCGCCGACGACGGCGTGATGCGGCGACTGATCGCGGGGGAGGACGTCGGCGAGGAGGACCTGTACTACCGGACGGCGTTCGTGTTCCAGACCGCCGCACCCGCGCACGCCTGGCTGGCCGAGTCGCAGTTCATCGGGATGGCCCGACCGGAGCCGGGACTCGTCTGCATCCGGGTGTTCCGGCTTCGGTAGGCGGCATCCCGCCCGAGAACCCACAGCCGGTACGAAACTCCACCGCAGCGCGGGAGTCTCGCGCGCCTCGTGGGTTCTCGCGCGGTCGCGCACGTCGCGCCAGACTTCGAGCATGACGATGCAGCAGATCCTCGACGCCGTCGCGACCTTCGAGGGGGTGCTGATCCTGGCTCCGGATGCCGCGAGCGGCGCGCCGGAGATCGCGTGGGGCGACTCCTTCTTCTACTACGCCCCCGACGCGGTCGTCCCGCACAACACCCAGCCTTACGGCACGGTCGTGACGAAGGACTATCCGGACGACACGCTGTCCGACCTGAACGACGAGGGCCGCTTCCGGGTCAACATCCACGTCGGGCGCGACAGGTTCGTCGAGCTCGTCGGCGAGGATCCGCGCGAGGTCGGCCCGCGCGACTTCGCGGCCGCGGACGTCTTCGTCCCCCACCCGGTATACGGCGCTCTGGGCTGGGTCTCGGTGGTGAACCCGGCCGGATCGACGATGTCCGGCGTTCTCGACCTCTTGCGAGACGCTCACGACGACGCCCGGCGGCGCGCGCTGCGTCGGACGGATGCCGCGGGCAGCTGATCTGGCGGCCGGGGCGGGCGCCTGATCTAGGCTCGCGGACGGCCGATCCGGCTCGCGGATGGGGCTACGTGTCAGCGGCCGCGCCGCAGCAACGACCGCCGCCGCCGCGGGCGCGCGGCATCCGCATTCGCGACCGCATCAGCCTCGGCGCGCAACCGCGCCCCGCGCCGCTCGCGCCACGCCGCGATGTCGGCCTCGACATCCCGGGTGGGGGTGACCACCGGCGGTCCGCCCAGCAGTTGACGACGAGCCTCGACGACGCGGCGGTTGAAGTCCTCCAGGTGCTCGCGCACCTCACGCTCCGACGACAGCTCGTCCAGGCGCTCGTCCATCTCGGCGTGCTCGACCCGCAGCGTGAGCGCCGCCGGCCCGAGCCCGCGCAGCTGCTCGGCCTGGATCTTGCGGCGGATCCACCAGTCCGGATCGTGGGTCGCACCGAGTCGGAGCGGCTTCCCGGCACCGGGAAGGTTCTCGAAATCGCCCCGCCGGATCGCCTGCTGGATCGCGGTCTCGACGTACGCGGCCCGCTCGGCGGCGGTCGGGGTCCGGGCGGTCGCGGCGGCGCGGACTTCCTCGTCGGTCGGCGCGGCATCCTGATCCTCGCCGCGCAACGGCGCGTTTTCGCGCCGCAACCGCTCGAGGCGGTACTGCATGGCCGCCTCGCGAGGGTCGTCCACCTCATGCACCTCCGCATCGAGCCTACGTCGAGCGCCCCCGGCCGGGCATGCGGTTGAATCGGAGCGAACCGGAAGGAACGCCATGCGAGCGACCTACATGTACGGGGCGGGCGACGTCCGCGTCGTCGATGCGCCCGAGCCGTCGATGCAGCAGTCCACCGACGCCCTCGTCCGCGTCGTCGCGGCGTGCGTGTGCGGCAGCGACCTGCATCCGTACCACGACATGGCGCCTTCCGCGGACGGGCGGCCGATGGGGCACGAGTTCGTCGGAGTGGTCGAGGATGCCGGCGCGGATGTCTCCACCATCCGTCGCGGCGACCTCGTGATCGCGCCGTTCGCCTGGTCGGACGGCACGTGCGAGTTCTGCCGGGAGGGATTGCAGACCTCGTGCCGCCACGGCGGCTTCTGGGGATCGCAGCCGGGCACCGGCGGTCAGGCCGAGATGGTGCGCGTGCCGTGGGCGGACGGCACCCTCGTCGCCGTCGACGTGGCGGAGGACTCGCCGCTCATCCCGGCGCTGCTGACGCTCTCGGACGTGTACTGCACCGGCCATCACGCCGCCGTCCGCGGCGGTGCCGGACCGGGCAAAACCGTCACGGTGATCGGCGACGGCGCGGTCGGACTGCTGGCGGTGCTCTCGGCCGCGCTGCTCGGCGCCGACCGCATCATCCTGATGGGCCGGCACACCGACCGCACCGACCTCGGCGTGCGGTTCGGCGCCACCGATGTGGTCGCCGAGCGCGACGACGAAGGCGTGGCACGGGTCAAAGAGCTGACCGGGGGCGACGGCAGCCACGTCGTGCTCGAGGCGGTCGGCTACCTCGCCGCCTACCGTCAGGCGCTGGGCATCGTCCGCCCCGGCGGCGTGGTCAGCCGCGTCGGCGCTCCGCAGTACTCGGATGCCCCGGCCGGACGTGTGCTGTTCAGCCGCAACGTCGCGTTGACCGGCGGTGTCGCACCCGCTCGCGCGTACATTCCGCAGCTGCTGCCGGCGGTTCTGGACGGTACCGTCGAGCCGGGTCGCGTGTTCGACCGCGAGCTGCCGCTCGACGACGCCGCGGAGGCCTACCGATTGATGAACGACCGCGAGGCGCTCAAGGTTCTGCTGCGGCCCTAGTGGCCATCCAAGGAGGAATCGCATGGATGCCGTCTCCCGTATCGTTCCGCCCGACTCGCTGCGCCGCGGCGACGGCCTGCTGCGCACGTTCGTCGGTCGGGAGCACGGCGCGGGCGTCTCGTACTTCTTCGTCGACAACAAACCCGGCGAGGGGCCCGGGCTGCACCGGCATCCGTACACCGAGACGTGGGTGATGCTCGAGGGCGAGGCGCTGTTCACCGTCGGCGACGAGCAGCTGCACGCCGTCGCCGGCGACACCGCCACCGCGCCCGTCTGGGCGTGGCACGGCTTCACGAACGTCGGCACCGGGCGGTTGCAGGTGCTGTGCATTCACGCGTCCCCGCTGATCATCCAGGAGTGGCAGGACACCCCCGGGGTCCTCGACATCCCCTCGCTCACCGACCGAACGGAGCAGTCATGACCTTCCAGGCATACCTCGACAACATCGAGGACAAGACCGGGATCACACCCCGGCAGTTCATCGAACTCGCACACGAGAAGGGCTTCGACGAGAGCACGAAGGCAACGCCGATCGTGCAGTGGCTCGCGGACGACTACGGACTGGGTCGCGGGCACGCGATGGCGCTCGTGCACGTGATCACGAGGGGGCCCAAGATCGACGCGAAGCACGTCGGAAGCGGCGGAACCCACGCCGATCCGTCCGACACCCTCTGGCTCGACGGCAAAGCCTCGAACCCGGACGCCTAGCCGAGGCGCTCGGCGTCCGGCCCCAACCCTTACGCCGAATCAGGAGGTTGCGCGTACTCAGGACGATCCGCCGGCCATCGTCCTGATTTCACCGATTCTCCTGATCCGGCGTAGCGGTGACGGATGCCGACGCCGCCTCGGTCGCCTCGAGCCGCCGCAGTCGCTGCTTCGCGAAGTCGAACGCCCTCGGTCCGCGCCCGAGCGCCCGGGCGACGCCGAACAGCACGACACGCGTGAACGTGACCACGGGCAACCACGACCGGCGCAGCCCGAGCAGGCGGCGGTACCGCTTCGGCAGGCTCGCGACGGCTGCCGCGAACAGGACGCGGTAGGCGATGCGCATGTGACCGGGGAACGGCGTGGTGCGAAGGAACCGCACCACGTCGTCGACCCGCTCGTCGCGGCGCAGCTCGCCGCGTTCGAGGTAGCCGTCGAGCCGGCGGCGCAGCTCGGCCGCGGACTCGGGCGGCTCGGCAACCCGCATCAACCGCCCCGCCGTCGCCCACTCGCGCACGTAGGCGTCGGGTCCGCCGGGGATAGGGCCACCCCACCGCTCGTGGCATCCCAGGAAGGCATCGGTGAACGCCAGATGCACCCACTCGATGAGGTCGGCATCCGATGCCGAGTACTCGCGGGTGCCGGTCGCGGCTTCGTACGTGCCCGATACGCGGGCGTGGAAGCGCCCCACCCGCGCCGTCTCGCGTTCGGCCTGCTCGCGCGACCCGTATGTGACGCAGATGATCCACCGCACGGTGCCGTTCAGCCGCCCCGTCGGATCGTCGCGGTAGCGGGAGTGCTCGTACACGCCGGCCATCGCACCCGGGTGCAGCGCCTGCATGAGCAGGGCCCGGATGCCGGCGACGAGCGTGCCGAGACCCGCGTGCACCGTCCAGGCGGGACCGTCTTCGGCGAACAACCCGGTGTCGTCGCCCTCGGCGAGTTCGCGTACCCACTGCGGAGTCCCGTCCGGGTCGCCCGAGAGCGCGACCAGCAGTCTCGCCCGCAGCGACGGCCGATCCTCCCGGCCGCGGGAGGGGACCGTCGCCGTCATGTGTCCAGCGTGCCATGCGCCGTCGGCGCCGGGGCCGGTGCCGGATGCCGCGTCTACCGAATATCCTGTGATTCGCGAGGCGGCAAGGGTGGTGCCCCGTGCGCCCCACTCATTTAGCCTGTCCTGACGGCGTGAGAAAGGCATCCCATGCGACGCATTCCGACCGCTGTGGTCGTCGTCGTCGCCTGCGCCGCCGCGCTGGCAGGATGCAGCGCGCCGGGAGTCACCGGCGGGGCGAGCCCGAGCGCCAGCACCACCACGGCCGCGGCCGTCGACTTCACAGCCGCACCGAGCGGAACCCTGTCGGCCTGGGGACTGGTCAGCGCCGATGAGGGCGGCAAGGCGCGTCTGGCGTACGCCGCGAGGCGGCTGGCCGACGTGGACGTCGAGGTCGACACCTCGGCGTTCGACGCGCAGAAGTTCGCAGCGCTGGTCGCCAGCGGCGACGTGCCCGACGTCGTGCAGGTCGACCGACGCGTGGTCGCCCAGTACGCCGCGCAGCAGGTGATCATGCCGCTGGATGCCTGCTTCCAAGCGCACGACGTGAGCCCGCGCGACCACTGGTACGGCTCGGTCGTCGACGACGTCAGTTACCGGGGGCGGGTCTGGGCCGCGCCGCAGTTCTCGCAGCCTTCGGCGATCATCCTGAACAGGACGGTGATGAATCAGGCCGGCGTCACCGACGAGCAGATGGACACGTCCAGACCCGGGGTGCTGCTGGCGGCGATCAGCCGGATGACTCAGCAGGCTCCGGACACGCCGACGGTGCTCGGATTCGATCCGACGGTGCCGGGCCAGTCGGCGCTGTGGGTGCTCGGCATGGGCGGCCGGCTCGTGAACGCCGACGGCGAGCCGACGCTGGACGATCCGGCCAACGAAGCCGGAATCGACCTGCTCAAGCAGATCATGCACGCCCAGGGGGGCTACGCGTCGGTGAAGTCGGTCACCGACTCGTTCGACACTTTCGGCGCCGGCAACCCCTTCGTGACCGACGGGGTGGGAGCCCAGCTCGACCCGCAGTGGTATCCCGACGTGCTGTCGCCGTACGTCGACCAGCTGAACGTCGAGGCGGTGCCGTTCCGCGGCGCCGACGGTCAGCCGCTGTCGGTCACCGGCGGTTCGGCGTTCGTCATCCCGGTCGGCGCGAAGAATCCGGGCGCGGCCTGCGCGTGGCTGACGGATCTGACCAGCGATGCCGCGTGGATGGCGGCCGGGCGGGCCGATGCCGCGGTGCGCAAGACCGACGGCGGGCTCAACACCGGCATGTTCACCGGGTCGCCCACCGCCGACCGGTCGATCCGCGAACTGTACGTCGTGGAATCGGGCAACGCCGGGTTCGACCAGGTGGTCTCCACCTACTACGACGTGGTGGATCGTGGCGTCACATTCGGCTCGTCACCGGCGGGGCAGGACATCCAGAACCAGCTCAACAACGCCGTCACGGCCGTGCTGCTCGGCGATAAGACCACGAAACAGGCGCTCGCAGACGCGCAAGAGGCGGCGATGCGCGCTTATCGCGACGCGACGGCGACCCGCTGATGGCCAGCGAGGCGGCTCCACAGGCGTGGGATGCAGCGCGCGAGGCGATCCTCGGTGCGCGCACGTCGCTCGGCATCGAACTCGGATCCACCCGCATCAAGGTATGCCTCATCGGCAATGACGACCCGTCGAGCGTGTTGGCCGTCGGCAGTCACGAGTGGCAGAACAGCTTCGTCGACCGGACGTGGACCTACACCCTCGACGACGTATGGTCGGGCATCCGCTCGGCGTACGCCGACCTGATCGCCGACGTCCGGCGGCGCTTCGACGTGCAGCCTGCGGCGTTCGGCGCGATCGGCGTCTCGGCGATGATGCACGGCTATCTCGCCTTCGACGCCCATAACGAACTGCTGGTGCCCTTCCGCACCTGGCGCAACACCACGACCGGCGCCGCGGCCGCGGAGCTGACCGAATCGTTCGGGGTGAACATCCCGCTGCGGTGGTCGATCGCCCACCTTCATCAGGCCGTGCTCGATGCCGAACCCCACATCCCACGGGTGCGGTTCGTGACGACACTGGCCGGATATGTGCATTGGCGTCTCACCGGCCGCCGGGTGATCGGCGTCGGCGACGCCTCGGGCATGTTCCCGATCGACCGGGGCACCGGCGACTACGACACGGATCTGCTGCAGCGGTTCGACGGCCTCGTCGCCGGCCGGGCTCCGGGTCTGCGGGCGGCCGATCTGCTGCCGGAGGTGCTCGCTGCCGGCATGCCGGCCGGGCAGCTCACGGCCGAGGGTGCGGCGCTGCTGGATGCCACCGGCATCCTCCGCCCCGGCGCCGTGCTGTGTCCCCCGGAGGGGGATGCCGGAACCGGGATGGTCGCGACCAATTCGGTCGCCCCCCGCACCGGCAACGTCAGCGCGGGCACGAGCATCTTCGCGATGGTCGTGCTCGAGCGCCCGCTGCAACGCGTGCACCACGAGCTCGATGTGGTCACCACGCCCGTCGGCGACCCGGTCGCGATGGTGCACTGCAACAATGGCGCGAGCGAGCTGGCCGCCTGGGCGGGCATATTCGGCCGTTTCGCCGCCGCGGCAGGCACCCCGATCGAGCCCGACGCGGTCTTCGAGGCGCTGCTGCGCGAGGCGCTCGACGCGGAGGCGGATGCCGGCGGCCTGCTCGCCTACAACCAGCTGGCCGGCGAGCCCATCGTCGGGCTGAGCGAGGGTCGACCGCTCGTGGTGCGCACCCCCGACAGCCGGCTCACACTCGCGAACTTCATCCGCTCCCAGCTGTACGGTGTGTTCGCGACGCTGAGCCTCGGGATGCGGGTGCTCGTCGGTGAAGGGGTGGCGCTGGATCGGATGTTCGCCCACGGCGGCCTGTTCCGCACCGCAGGGGTGGCGCAGCGGATGCTGGCCGCCGCCCTCGACGCACCGGTCGCGGTGGGCGAGACGGCATCCGAGGGCGGCGCGTGGGGCATCGCCGTGCTGGCGTCGTACGCGGCATCCGGCGCCGGAGCCGACCTGACCGGGTACTTGCGCGACCGCGTCTTCGCTGACGCGCGGACCGCGGTCGTCGACCCGGATCCCGCCGACGTCGCGGGTTTCGCGGCGTTCCTCGACCGTTACCGGGCGGGCCTCGCCGTCGAGCGCGCCGCCGCCGAGGCCCTGTGATCGCATCGAGGAGTCGCCCATGACCGGTCTGAACTCATCCCTGGACGGCTACGAGGTGTGGTTCGTCACCGGCAGCCAGACGCTGTACGGCGACGAGACGCTGCGCCAGGTCGCGGAGCAGTCGCAGGCGGTCGCTGCCGG
This sequence comes from uncultured Microbacterium sp., assembly GCA_964243215.1. Taxonomy (GTDB): domain Bacteria; phylum Actinomycetota; class Actinomycetes; order Actinomycetales; family Microbacteriaceae; genus Microbacterium. Next base: position 32,184 of record CAXTES010000011.1, read on the forward strand.
ACTCGGCGGACTGCCCGTGAAGGTGGTGTGGCAGCCGGTGCTGAAGGATGCCGACAGCATCCGTCGGCTGGCCCTCGAGGTCAACGCGCGCGACGACGTGATCGGGATGATCGCGTGGATGCACACCTTCAGCCCCGCCAAGATGTGGATCGCGGGCCTGGACGCGCTGGCCAAGCCGCTGCTGCACCTGCACACGCAGGCGAACGTCGAGCTGCCGTGGGCCGACATCGACTTCGACTTCATGAACCTCAACCA
>CAXTES010000012.1:0-32051 GCA_964243215.1 uncultured Microbacterium sp.
CGATGTGATATCGGGACGCGCGAATGGATGCAGGCCGTGCCTGATGCACTCAGGATCGAGGATGGTGTCCGAGTCTATCGTCGCGAAGACGTCCGCGTCCGGTGCGGCTTCGAAGGCTTCGATCTGCGCACGGCGCTTTCCGTGGTTCGTGGTCCGAGTCCATCGCACACTGATCTGCGGATGCTCGCTACCGAGGTCGAAGAACTCGGTCCGTGCAGCTGCGAGGGAGGCGGTTGATCCGTCGTCGACGACATGGATGCTGTTGGGAAGTCTTGTCTGCACGAACAGCGAGCGAAGGGCGCGCATGAGCGCTGCCGGATCTTCGTTGTAGACCGGGACCGCGACGTTGACGTGCAGGGCGTCAAGCCGTTCCTCCTGCTCGGGTGTGACCGTCCACGGTCTGTTCGTCCACGCCAGCACGAGATGGAACGCGAGCCAGCCGAAGACCACAGCCCACAACACGGCGAAACGGCCGACGTCGATCCGCTGAACGGCGAACACCTGCAGGAAGTGCCGCACCGCCCACCCGACGGCGATCAGCAGGAGCAACGCGGCGACGACGAACGGCAGACGCGAGCGGAGGCGAGCCGTCGGGGACCGTCGAGCGTCGCGACGAAGAGCCCCGCGAGGCTCGCTCACTACGACTCCTCGTCGACCTTCTTGCCGCGCCGGAACCTGCTGCGGGCGATGACCGCGGCCGCGCCGACGAGGATGAGCGCCACACTGAACACGGCCGCCTGTTCGACGGGCATGAACCCGAACAACGTCGCGACACCGCCGGTTGCCGCCAGCCCGCTCGCCGATCCTGTGTAGTCCATCTCTACCCGATCAATGCATCGTGGCGCACCGCTGCGGTGGCCTCGGAGTCACGCTCGATGACACATCAATAACAGGTTCGGGTCAGACGAGCAAGAGGTGATCGATCACGCCGGTGCTGACCCGACTTCACCGAGGGCGCGCGCCGCTCATTCACCGTGGACCGATACTGCGCCGTCCACGTACACCCGCGGCACGAGCGGCGATACCCGCACGATGATCTCCTCGCCGACCGTACCGATCGCCTCCGCGAACGTGGTCACCGACGACTCGCCGAGGCCGCCGGGACCGAACACGGCGATGTCGTCGCCGACCGCGGCATCCGGCCAGCCCTCGACAGTGAGCGTCGTCTCGCCCACCGACACGAGGTCGCGCCGTCCCGCCGGGGTGCCGACCTGCACCAGACCCGTGAGGGTCGACGCCAGACCGTCGAGCGAGCCGTAGCCGACCTCGACGGTGCCGGCTCCAACGGCCGTCACGGGCGCCAGAAGCGTTGCGACCGGCCGTATCCCTTTGAGTTCCGGGCCCCCCGTCGAGCGGATGCCGTAGCTGAATGCGCCGACCCGCACCAGGTCGAAGCGGAACTCCGGGCGGGCGTATCCGGCCGCGCTGGCGGCGAGGTGACGGATGCCGGGGCGCAGGCCCGCGTCGCGCGCCTGCTCGACCGCCCACAGGTATTCGGCCCGGGATGCGTCGTCGGCGCGGTCGCTCGTCTCGGCGATGTGACTCCAGATGCCGACGACCCGGATGTCGCCGGCGGCCTCCAGAGCCGCCGCCCGCGACACGGCCGCACGCCACCGCTCGGGGCGGATGCCGTTGCGATGCAGACCCGTATCGATCTTGAGGTGCACCGGCGCGGCGCGCCCACCCGACACCACCGCGATCCGCTCGAGGAAGCCGGCGTCGCCGACGCCGAGCTCGATGCCGGAGGCAAGGGCCGCGGCGATCTCGTCGTCCCCGACAGTCAGCCATGAGAAGATCCGCGGCTCGTCGCCCGCGGCCGCCCGCACCCGTACCGCGGTCGCGACGTCGAAGGCGCCGAACCAGCGCACCCCCGCTCCGGCGGCCGCGACGACGACGCGCTCGAGACCGTGGCCGTACGCGTCGTTCTTGACGACGAGCATCTGCTGCACCGGGGCGATGCGCTCGCGCAGCACGCGGAGGTTCTCCACGAGCACGCCCAGGTCGACCTGCATCCGTGCGCCGGTCACGGGATCTGCTCCCGGCCCACGCGAAGGCCGAGGGCGCAGACGATCTCCGATGCCGTCAGCCCCGTCGCCGAGCTCCAAGCCGCCAGGCCGTCGCGCGCCGGCCCATCGCCGCCGAAGAACGTGACCTCATCGCCGTCGGCGACGGTCAGGTCCGCGATGTCGACGACGCACACGTCCATCGCGACCCGGCCGATGATCGGACGCACGGCGCCCGCGACGTCCACTCGGGCAGCGTTGCCGATGCCGCGCACGACGCCCTGCCCGAAGCCGCCGGTCACCAGCGCGATCCGGGTGTCGCGCTCGGCGACGTGCGTGTAGTTGTACGAGACGCCCTCGCCGGCCAGCAGGGTCTTGGTGGAAAGGACCGTTCCGACGAGCGTCATTGCCGGATCGCCCGCGGAGCCGGGGAATCCGTACAGCAGCGCGCTGTCGATCGTGGTATCCGCCGTCGTGCTCGCGACGCCGGATGTCGGCGCGATGTCGTCGTCGGTGCGCGCGAACCGGATGCCGGCGACCGCGAGCGCTCGCGCCACGACCGGCACGCCGTGGCCGAACGCATCCCGTCGCAGGTCCGCGACGGCATCCGCACCACTCTGCGCCGCCGCGCGCTGGGCGTTGGCGGCCAGGGCCGTCGCCGAGATGCGAGCGGTGAGGCCGGTCACAGTCCGGTCGCCGCCTCGTAACGCGGCCGGTGCCCGGTGCGGATGCCGAGCACGGTGGGCTTGTTCTCGTAGACGCCCGTGCCCCAGTTGCCTTCGATCAGCACGGGACCGTCGGGCGTGACGGCGACGTCCCACCCGACGTACTGCACCTGCGGCACGTGGCGGGCGACCGTGTCGATGAAGGCGCGCACCTCGGCCATCATCGGCAGCTGGAAGTCCGCGATGCGCAGCCCGGAATCGGGGTGGAGTTCATAGGAATGCCCGTGCGAGTCGTACCCGGGTCCGAGGGCCTTCCCGTCGTCGTCGAGCATCGTGTAGAAGCCGCCGAAGTCCATCTGGTCGGCGGCCTGACCACGCCCGAACTTCTGCGCGATCGCGAGGATGTGGGTCTTCTCGCCGTCGAAGAACGCGGCGATGCGGGTGGAATTGACGGTGCCGGGGCAGTAGGCGGCCAGATCCGGATGCTGCACGATGTTCTCCTCGACGAGCAGCTCACCGCGCTCGACCAGTCCGGCGTGGAACTGGGTCCAGTCATCGACCTCGTCCGCGAAGTATCGGTGGATAGCCGCTCCGGACCGGCCGAGCTGCTGCTTCGTGATCATCACCGGGTGACGCTGACCGAAGGCACGCAGCTCGTCGACGTTGCCGGCATCCACCATCATCCAGTCGCGACCGAGGTGCTCGGCGAACACCCGGTCGAACTCCCACTTGTCATGGAAGATGTGCCGGTAGTCCGGGTGGTCGAAGGTGTACGAGATGCGGTTCGAGAACGGGTGCGTCATCATCGTCCGCCGCTCCGCCTTGTTCAAGATGGCGAAGTCGTAGTCGACGTAGTCCTGCCATCCGACTTCGTGGAAACCCGACTGCCACAGCATGTCGACGAGCACGAACGGCATCGGTTTGCCGAACTCCCGGCCGACGTCTCGGGCGCGCTCGATGAGGGACTTCACGTCCATCCGCTTGATGCGCCCGACGAGGTAGTCGAGACGGGTGCGAAGGCTTTTCAGGGGGCTGGGCATGGAAAGTCCGTTCGCACACGTGGGAGCGGCCCGGGATGAACCGGGATGCGCTCACACCCCCGCGGTGAGTTGCTCGTTCTCCACGACGCGGGGGTGGTTGCTCAGTCGGTCGCGCGACGGGGTGAGGTCGCTGGTGATGCTGACGCGCTGCAGCCAGCGGTCGGTGCCGTCGTAGCGAGGGGTGAAGGGGCTGCGCGCGTGCAGCACCCGGTGGTTGTCCCAGATCAGCAGGTCGCCGGGGGCGAGGGTGACGTAGAGCCCGGCCTTGTCCGCCGCGGCGTGGAACCGCTCGAGTGCCGCCGCGGCCTCGTCGTCACCGGCGACGGCCGCCGCGCAGTCCATGTCGATGCGTACCCACGGGTCTTCGGCGTCACCCGCGATCACGACGCCGCGAACGCCGTCCTCGGGGCGGCCGTTGCCGCCGGAGGCCTTGTCGATGCCGTGCATGTAGCGCGGCTGCCGCAGGATCGCGGCATCCGACTCGCCCACCTCGATCAGATCCATCGGGGCCAGCGCGGTCTTGGCGCTCGGGTCGCCGCGCAGGCAGAACAGCCCGATGTACTCGGCGTGCGCGTCGTCGAACGCGTCTTCGGTGTGCCAGTCGAGCAGGCTGCGGCTGCCGGTGCCGACGGCGTCGTACTCGTGCCCGGGCACGGGCGCGACGTTCTGAATCAGCGCACCGCCGTGCTGGCGGGCGAACGAGAAGACCTCGCCGGCCGCGGCGGCGAAGCCGAGCAGGGCGGCCTCGGTGACCGGGTCGCGTCCTTCGCTGTCGAAGCTGCCGCGCGGGGTGTCGCCGAGGTTCTCCTCGTCGACGACCAGCCCGTGGAACAGCACCGCGCCGCCGGGAACCTCGCCCCGGGCGAACTGGCGCATGATCTCGACGGTCTCCGGATCGGCCTTCTCGAGCGCGCTCTTGGCCGCCGTCAGCAGGTCCTCGAACGCCGCGTCGTCGGTGTAGACGTCCCGTCGCCCCCTCGCCACTTCGGTGAATACTGCGGCGACTTCGGGCGCGACGTGACGTTCGATCATGCGGATCCCCAACTCAGATGGTGCAGATGACAACCCGAACACTATATCCGCACGCCCCGGCGGACCCCTATCCGACGCGGGATGCCGGCACTCAAGCGCCCAGCACACCTCGGACGATCCCGGCGTTCGCGAGCGCTTCCGCCGCGAGCTTGCGCTTCCACTCGATCGACCTGCCGATCTCGTCCGCGAGGGCGGGATGAGCCCGGACCAGGGTGTCGACGGTCTGCAGCGGAACGATCATCACCGTGAGCACATCGGCGGCGATCGCCGTGGTCAGGGTCCGCTCGCGAGTGAGCGCCGTCTGGCCGATGTAGTCGCCCGCGTCGGCGGTGGCGAACTCGATGCGGCCGCCGCCGGCCTCCACGGCGAGGCGCGCGTGGCCGTCGACGATGAACCGGATCTCGTCGGGCACGACGCCGGTGCGCAGCACGATCTCTCCGGTGCCGTACCGCTCGAGTCGAGACGTGGACAGCACCAGCTCGCGGTCGTCGGGGCCGACGTGCAGCGTCGGGCCGACGACCTCCAACGCCTGCTCGAGGCGCCCGGGCTCGGCGATCGGATCGGTCGGGTCCCCGTCGAGGGCGAGGCCGCGACGGCGCGCGGCGTACCAGAGCCATGCCAGGAACAGGCTCATCGCCTGCTGCGCCACGCCCGGCCCCTCCACCGCGAGGGTCACGGTGTACGTGCCGCTACCGGCATACGACGCCTCGGCTCGCTCACCGGTGGCCTGCATGGGCAGCGAGTCCGCGACATCCACCAGCAGCTCGATGACCTCGTGCGGCGGGTCGTCCGTGGTGAACTTCAGCGTCGTGGTGATGTGGTGCGCGCCCTGCGGCTGACTCAGGTTGGTGAACGACGCTCCCGACAGCGTCGAGTTCGGGATGATCTGGATGCCCGATCCGGTGTCCAGGTGCACAGACCGCCAGTTGACCTCCACCACCCGGCCCTGGGCGCCGGCCACCTCGAGCCAGTCGCCCATCTTGAACGGCTGCTCGAACAGCAGCAGCAGGCCCAGAACCACGCCCCCGATCGCGGTCTGCAGCGCGAGGCCGAGGACGATGGATGTCACCCCGAGCGCTGTGATCAGGCCACCGACGTCCGCGCCCCACACCCACTGGAACAGCAGGCCGAGACCGACGGCGACGAGGATCAAGCGGATGATCTCGATGAAGATCGTCGGTACCCGCTCGCGCCACGAGCCGGTCTTCGCGGTCGCGAACAGCGCGACGTTGAACGCCGACAGCACGAGCAGGATGAGCAGGAAACCGAGCACGGTGGCCACGACGCGCGGCCAGGCGTTCTCGACGTCGGACTGGAACGCGAAGTACAGCAGTGCCGTCAGCGCGGCCGCCGGAATCACCCAGTTGCGCAGTAGCCGCAGGGGTCCGACCGCTCGGCTGTTGCGCCGCTGCAGGTGATTGAGGACCTCGGTGAGGACCACGAGGACGATGGGCAGGCCGACGGCCAGCGCCGCCGCCCACCAGAACCAGCCCTGCTCCAGGATGTTCACGCCTACTCCACTCGCCAGACCCTCTGAGACGTGCCGTGCAGGTCGATCGATCCCGCTTCAGCGAACGTCACCGAATCCTGCAGCCGATCGCGAACCGCCTGGCTCACATAGATGCCCGGCTCACCGGTGACGGCCCGCACGCGGTACGCCAGGCTGACGGCATCCCCCCACAGGTCGTAAGCGAGGCTCGTGCGGGCCACGAGACCGCTGGTGACGGTGCCGGCATCCACCCCCGCGCGCAACTCGATGTCGGTTCCGTGCTGCGAGTTGAACCGGAGCACGACGGCGCGCATCTCCTTGGCGAACTCGACGGCGCGCCGCATGTTGTCTACGCGAGGGATGATCAGTCCCGCGCTGGCGAGGTAGCCCTCGCGCAGCGTCCGCACCTTCTCGACGCCGGCTTTCTGAGCCGCTTCGTCGAACCCGCGGTTCAGCAGGTTCAGCTGCTGGATCTCCTGGTCCGGGGTCAGCGACACCGCGTAGTCGTCGAAGCCGACGAGCTCGGCGAACACGACCGACACGTTCTCGTGCTCCTGCGCGATGGACTCCTCGCCCTTCTTGTACCGGGTGGCCATCGCCTCGGGCATGAGCGTGTGCAGCAGGCGTTCGTTCTCGATCTGCTGCTCGTCGATGAGCTCCTGTTTTATCCGCAGGCTCGAGGCCATGTCGTTGAACGCGTTGCCCAGATCGCCGAACTCGTCGCGCGAGCGCTGCGGCACCTGCACGGTGAGGTCGCCCGCCGCCACGGCGCGGACCGCCGTGACGAGCTGTTTGAGCGGTCGCGTGAAGACCTGCGCGAGCAGGAGGGACAGCAGGCTCACCACCAGCAGGATCCCCAGGGTCGACAGCACCAGGTTGCGGGTGAAGTCCGTGACCGGGGCGAAGGCCTCGGCGGTGTCGATCCGCGCCACCACGACCCAGTCGAGCCCCTCGATGTTCACCGGCGCGTACGCGACCAGACTCTCGGTTCCGACGTAGCTGTTGTTGACGTCGGTTCCGGTCTCACCGCGCAGTGCCGCGTTCACCCCGGGGGTGTCGACGGGCTGCAGCAGCACCGTCCCGCCCACGTCGACGACACGTTGGGCCACATCGGGCGAGGTGCCGCTGCGGGTGACGTCCGCCGCGTACGAATCGGGATGCTCGACGAGCTCTCGCGAGACGCTGCGCATCAGCTTGTCGGGGCCGGCGAGGAACACCTCGCCGGTGTCGCCGAGCCCCTGGCCCTTCCAGTTCTGATTTCCGGTCATCACCTTGTTGATCTGATCGACCGGAATCTGCACCGCCATCACGCCGATGATGTTGGTCGCGGTACCGATCGGTGAGAGGACCCACGAGGTGGGCACGTTCAGCGACGGCAGATACCGTTCGAAGTCGGTGGTGATGACCTTGTCCAAGCTTCCGCTGCGCAGCACCTCCTGATAGGCCTTCGTCAGCGATGAGCTGGTGTACGGCTCTTCGCCGATGTTCACGCCCAGGTCGACGCTCTTGTAGGCGGTGTACACCACATCCGCGTTCCGGTCGATGATCAGGACGTCCTCGTACCCGAGCGTGTTCACCAGGTTGGTGAAGTAGGGGCCGTACGTGGCCAGCGACGCCGAGTAGGCACTGCCGTCACCGGCATCCTGCAGCGCGAGACCGTTGTCGTAATCGTCGTAGGGCCGGTTGGCCGTGTAGTGGGCCTGCAGGTACTTGCCGGCGTTGGACACCGGTACGAAGGCGTCGGGAGAGTACTGGTTGCCCGACCGCTTCTCGAGGGCCGGCACGAAAGAGTCGGAGTAGAAGGAGAGCAGGCTCTGCTGCTGATCGGGCGTGACCTCGGCGCTCTGCAGCTGGTCGAACCCGTCGATGAACGCACTCGCGGCCGTGACCGCGCTCGGGTTGTCCGAGTCCAGCAGCACCCCCTGCTGCAGATCGGCGAACTCGCGCTGGATCTCATCCGCGCGCAGTTCGCGGATCGTGGTCAGCCGGTCGATCGCACTGGCCCGAAGCGACTCGCGTCCGCTGATGTACCCGATGATCCCCACGATGACCGACGAGATGAGGCTGACGGCGAGCAGCATGATCAGCAGCTTCGACTGGATGCCGAGACCGGGCCGGGGCAGCCGGCGCTTGCGCGCTGGCTGCAGATTCGGATCGTTCGTTACGGCGCTCGCCTGGGTGCTTGCCGGTGCCTCGTCTGCCGTCGCTGTCACCGCGCGTCTCGATTCTGTTCTAGCTGTGCGCAACAGAATACCGATATTCCGGTGGCGTGCATCGCTCGTTTTCGACGGTCTTCTTGGCGGAACCGTTGCGGTCGCAGCTGCGTGAGATCGTGCAGCGGATGCTCCGCCCGCTCGATGCGCCACCGCCTGGGAATCGGCTCACGATCGACCGACCCCGTTCCACGACGGGCAGCCGAATTTAGGATGTGAACACGAGACGTCCTCACCGATTCGGTCGGTCGATCACCAGGAGGTCACCGTGAAGCGACAGCTCGCCGTCGCGGCCGGCGTACTCGTTCTCGCCCTCACCGCCTGCGCAGGAGCTCCGATGTCCGATCCATCCGGCTCGACGAGCCGTCCGCCTTTTCAGACCACCACTCGCGGGCCGGTCGGGCCGACCGGCGTCGCGGCCGACCTGCCCACCGCCCGGTGGGACGCGATCGTCGCCGACCTCGCCGATCGCGGCATCGCGGGCGACCCGACGCTCGTGTCGGCCGAGTCGGTCACCTGGCAGAACGGTGCGCTCGGTTGCCCGTCGCCGGGAATGTCCTACACGCAGGCTCTCATCGACGGGATGCGCGTGATCGTGCGAGTGGATGCCACGACCTACGACTACCGCTTCGGCACCGACGACCGCCCGAAGCTCTGCCCGCGCTGATCCACTGAGAGGCGTGGAACGCCGAAGGCGGCATCCCGACTTGGTCGGAACACCGCCCTCGAACTCTGCGATCAGCGCAGCGGCAGCAGCAGCGCCTCGTTCTTGCCGGCGGAGTTGTCCAGCGCCACCACCATGACGCCGAGCGGCTTCTGCGCGGCGATTGCGGCCGGGTCGCCGGTGACCGGCACCTGCACCGAGCCGTTGCGCGGCACCGTCTCGAACTGACCGTTGCTCAGCGCCGGCGCCCACGGGTTGTAGACGGCCGGACCGGTCATCTCGTCGCTCTCGCCGTACGGCGAGTAGCTCGACACTGTGTAGCTGAATTGCCCGGCATCGGCGGTCAAGCCGAGGTCGCTGGCGTGCACCGGCAGCAGCAGCGTGCTGCTGTCGGTCGGCGACGTCGTGAGGTATCCGGGGGCACTCAGCGACTTGTTGGCGATGTCGTACACGAACACCTCGCTGATCCCGTTCACGTCCCCGCTGCGAATTCCACCCGAGTCGGCGGACAGCACGATGTAGTCCGGGGTCGAGTCGCCGTTGGTGTCGATCTCGACGTCATACTCGTTCGCGGCCGCGTTGGACCACCGCTTGTACGTGTTCACGGCGAACACCATGAACTGGTCATCCCCGTCGGGGAACGATTGCACGCCGGCGGCGCGCAAATCGAAGCCCGTGTCGACGACCGAGCGCGCGACATCCTGCTTGTCGGTCAGACCCCAGGTGTAGAAGTCCGCCGACGCATCGAGCGCCCCGAAGGGGTTTCGCAGCGTCACCGTTCCAGCGCCGTTCTTGATCGTCCCCGTCGCGGAGATGCGGCTGTCGGCGCGCGGCACCAGCAGATACGGCACCCGCAGCGTCGACCCGTCCGACGTCAGCACCACGTCACCGGAGATCTCGTAGTAGTTGAACGGATCGGCGGGATCGGCGGTGGACGACGGCACGCTGCTCGCCGGCGCCGCGACCGCGACCACCATCCGAGCGGTGCCGCCCGCGGGCACGGTCACCTTCGTCGGTGCGATGATGACCCTCGCCGCAGACGACTGCTCGGTCGGAGCAGACGACGCGGTGTAGGTCGCAGCCGTCGTGCCGTGGTTCTGCAGCGTGATGGTCTTCACGCCGGCGAACCCGGCCCACGACTCCTGGAACCCGTAGCTCAGCGCGGTTTCCCGCAGCCAGCCGCTGTCGGTGCGGAACGAATCGCCGGTCGCGGTGACCTGCGTCGTCACCGACTGCGCGGCGTCGACGAGACCCACGCCTCCGAGCCGGTTGTTCTGGCCGATGATGCTGTCCGGATCGGCGGTGGACACCACCGCGGCCGACAGTTCGCCCGCTTTCCAATCCGGATGCGCCTGAACCGTCAGAGCTGCGACGCCGGTGACATGGGGCGCGGCCATCGAGGTGCCCGACAGCACCGTGGAGTCGCTCCCCGTCCCGACCGCGACGGACCGGATGGACACACCGGGCGCCGCCACGTCGGGCGAGACGCCGCTGTCGCCGCTGCGCGGGCCGCCCGAGGTGAACGACGCGTACTTGCGGAAGCCGGGGTTCTCGAGCGTGTTGGCCGCGAGGATCGCGGTCTGACCGGCCGCTGCTCGCAGCGCCGGGCCATCCGAGCTGCGGATCCCGAGGAACGGGATGGTCACGGTGAACACGTCGCTCGGGTCGTCCGGGTTGACCACGATCTGACCCTCGTACGGCGGGTAGTCGTCGGTGGTGTTCACCATCACGACGGCTGCCGCGCCCGCGCGCTGGCCATAGATCGGCTTGGCGGCCCGAGCGCACGTTCCGCGCTGCACCACCGCCAGCTGGTTCCCGCCGGGCACGATTCCGGCTTTCTGGAAGGCTTCTTCCGAGCATCCGAGCGCCTCGTTCTCCGGCGTCGAAGGATCGTCGGTGACACTGACCACCGTCAGCGGGGGCACCGCCGACAGATCGGCGCCATTGGCGTTTATCGCCTGGATGGTCTGCCCCGCGACGGTGATCGTCGCGCCCGGATACGACGGCGTGCTGTCCATCGCGGCGACCGAGATCACGCCCTCACCCGTCGACGGCGTGCCGACGATGTAGGGGCTGGGTCCGGAGTTGCCGGCGGATGCCACGACCACGACACCGGCGCCGACGGCGTTCGATGCGGCGACGGCATCCGGGTCGTCGGCGCGCCCGAAGGACGAACCGAGCGACATGTTGATGACGTCCATGTCGTGGTCGACGGCCCAGTCGATGGCCTGCACGACGACGTCGGTGGATCCGGTGCATCCGAAGACCCGCAGAGCGTACAGGTCGGCCTGCGGGGCGACGCCCGGGCCCACCTTGAACGTCTTCGACGGCGTCGACGCGTCGTACGGACCCACGTACGGGGTGCCGTCGGCGTTCACGCCACCACCGGCCGCCGTGCCCGCCACGTGCGATCCGTGGCCTTCACAGTCGAGCGGGTTCTCGTCAGGGTGCGGAACCGGCTGGTACGTGGCGGAGTTCGGGTCGGCGTCGTAGTCGTCGCCGACGAAGTCGTAGCCGCCCTTCACGCGCGGCGCGCCCGGTCCGAACAGCGCGGGATCGGCGGGGGATGCCTCGTCGGCGTGCGCGGCGGCATATGCCTCGGGTGTCCCCGGCCCACCGAAGTCGGCGTGGGTGTAGTCGATGCCCGAGTCGATGATGGCGACCTTGACGTTCGTGCCGGTGTACCCGGTGTCCTGCCACACCTGCGGGACGCCGAGGAACGGCACCGACACGGTGTTGTCGATCGAGTACGAGTTCACCGGGTGGACCGCGACGACGTTCGGCAGCGACGCCACCTCGTCCAGCGAGCCCTCGGGAACCGACGCCTGGATGCCGTTGTAGGCGGACTGCATCGTCGCCTCGACGGTTCCGCCCTCGCTCGCGATCGACCCGGTGATCGCGTCCTGCTGGTCCTTGAGCTGGTCTTTGATCGCCGACTTCTCATCGGTGGACAGATCGCTGCCCTTCTGGGCCTCGACGACCGCCACCGGGTCGCCCTTCATCTCCACGATGACGCTCACCTTGCCGTCGGCGCCGACGGACAGCGGCGTCTTGGTGGCGCTGAGCGCACCCCGCGACGGCGCCGCATCGAAGCGTGCGGCGGGATCGTCATTCGGCGGAACCGCGGCGGCGATCATCGGAACGGACAGGGCTACGGCGCCGGCCGCCGCCAGGATTCGTCGGTACAAGACGACCCGCTTTCTTCCACTGGGGGATGGGAGCAGCCCTCGGAGAGCACTGTGAGAGGCCAATGCGGAGCCTATGTAACAGATTGGAATTCCGTCAACGGGTTGCGTCCGCGATCTGCATCGCCCGACAATCCATTTCGCGTCGCTGCGCAGGGGCGTTACATCCCGACGCACAGCGACACGGCGATACACACTGAACGGTTTTGTCCGAGGTCGGGCTTACCGTAATTGCCATCGCGGCGATCCCGGGCGGTCCCGGGCACCGGCCCATAACCGGTTGGCTGCGGGTTCGACTCCCGCCGTCGCGTCGACGTCGCAAGCTCCCGGTCGGCGGAGCCGGCGACATGCGGACGTCGCCCTGCCGGGCGGCACGAGACCCCTCATGCGGCCGCCATCAGGTTGAATTGCGATATGCGTCTGATGATCCTCGTGGGCAGTGTTCGTCCCGGCCGTATCGGCCTGCCGATCGCCGAGTGGGTGCGTAGCGAGGTCGAGGGCGACGGGCGATTCGAGATCGACTTCGCCGACCTGGCTGAAATCGATCTGCCCTTCATGGACGAGCCCAACCATCCGCGGTTCCGTCAGTACACCAAGCCCCACACCTTCGCCTGGAGCGAGCGGGTGGATGCCGCGGACGCGTTCATCTTCGTCACTCCCGAGTACAACCACAGCTTCTCCCCCGTGTTGAAGAACGCCTTCGACTATCTGAACCAGGAGTGGTGGCGCAAAGCCGTCGGCTTCGTCAGCTACGGGGGCGTGTCGGGCGGAACCCGCGGGGTCGTCGCCTTCGAACCGGCATTCACCACCGCGGGTCTGGTCAAGACCGGCGCGAACGTCGAGATCCCGTGGGCGGCAGCGATGGTCCAGGACGGCGTCTTCACACCCACCGAGAAGGAGACGGCGATCCTCGACAAGATGATCGGCGAACTCGAGTCGCTCACCGGCGCGCTCAAGCCGCTCCGGTCCCACCCCTGAGGGTGTGGTGCCCACTGCCCTCAGCGGATTGGCTACCCAGTGAGTCGGGCAATCCCCGGCTTGGAGAGGTATGGCCATGGACTCCACCACGATCATCTGGATCATCGTCGCGATAGTCGTCCTCCTGGTGATCGTCGTCGTCGTGATGGCTTTGACGTCGCGGCAGCGGCGCGAGCAGCGCGTCCTGGCTCAGTCGCGCCAAGCGGACGGGCTACGCCAGGACGCGGCATCCGCCGCACTGGCAGCCAGCGAACGAGAGGCGCAGGCCGCACAGGCGCGCGCCGATTCAGCGGCCGCCTCCGCAGAGGCGGCCCAGGCCAAAGCACGCGCGCAGAAGGCGGAGATGGAGGCCGAGCGCATTAGCGGCACGGTCGACGAGCACGAGGCGGAGGCGGCAAGACGCCGCGCAGAGGAACAGGAAGCGCTGCACCGAGCGGACGAGGTCGATCCCCGCGTGAATGCTGACACCGGCCGGGAGCAGGTGACCCGCGCGCCATCCGTTGAAGCGGACGACACACGCTACGACGGCGGGACGAGCACCGGGCGGGCCTGAGCCGTCCGTCGAAGGCCTACCGACGAAGCGCGGTACGTAGCACCTGGGCCGCCCGCGCACAAGGACGAATGGTGGCTGCCCTTCACAAGAGAAGATGGAGGGGCTGACGGATGCCGCACACCCAGCCGCGGGGTGCCGTGTCCAGCCCGAGCCCAGACCCTGCCGGATCCCACCCTCCACCCTGCTGATCGTCGGCGAACTCTCGTCGGCGCGATCACGTGGCTCGCCATCCGCCAATCCTGTGCACCCGATGACTTCTCACGGGTCACTGCGAAGGAGAAATCATGACTGACAGCCCCACTTCCCCTGTCGTGCCGGCTGCGCCGGCTACGGAAGGTGCGATCGAGGACGCACCCCCCATCGATGACGTCGCCGAGCCGTCCCCCGTTGAATCGGCACCGCCTGCCGCTCCGGCCAGCAGCGCCCCCGCGGAGCCGGCGGCCGCCCAATCGAGCCTCGACGCCCCCCGGGGTCTGAGCTATTCCGTCGACATCGTGTTCTGCATCGACGTGACCGGCAGCATGGATCCCATCATCGACGCCGTCAAGGCGAACGCCTTGGGCTTCTACGACGATGTCCAGACCAATCTCACCGACAAGGGCAAGAACGTCTCTCAGTTGCGAGTACGGGTCATCGCTTTCCGCGACTTCGCGGCCGACGGCGCTGCCGCGCTGGAGGAGTCGCCGTTCTACACTCTTCCCGCCGACCGCGGTGGATTCTCGGAGTTCGTCAACGGGCTGGTCGCGCAAGGAGGCGGCGACGCCCCCGAGTCGGGGCTGGAGGCGGTCGCGCTGGCGATCAATTCCCCCTGGACGACCACCGGCGACCGCCGCCGCCAGGTCATCGTGGTGTGGACCGATCAACCCGCACAGCCGCTGGACCCGAGTGCAGTCCCCGCAGATCTCGCCTCGCGGGTCCCGGCCGATTTCAGCGCCCTCACCGATGCCTGGGAGGACGAGCAGGGGATGATGGGATCCAGCTCCAAGCGGCTGATCCTCTTCGCCCCCGATGGGCCCGGCTGGAGTGACATCTCCGCAGTCTGGGAGAACGTGGTGCACAATCCCTCGCAGGCCGGTGGCGGACTGTCCGAGGTGGACTACGGAACGATCATCGACTCCATCGGCAACTCGGTGTGAGCGAGGCCGCCACGGCAGGTCAGGGAGCGCTGCCGGGACTCCCCTCGCCCGGGCCGACGGTCACCTTCGGGTTCAATCTCGGCAAGATCCCCGACCACGGTGAAGACTCCGATCCGATCCTGCGTGATGGCCCCGACTTGGGGCTCCTCGCCGTGTTCGACGGGATGGGGGGTGCGGGCGGAACCGTGTACGACACCCCCGACGGCCCGCGCAGCGGTGCCTATCTGGCATCCCGGATCGCGAGAGATGTCGTCGAACGGGAGATGCTGGACCTGCTCGTTCCGGACTGGAACCTGAACGGCGAGTCGGCCGCGGTGGAATTGCAGCGCTCCGTCGAGCACGCGTTGCAGGAGCGCCTCGCGGAGCTGAAGGCGCCTAAGAGCAGTCTGCGGTCACGGCTGCTGCGCGCCCTCCCGACCACGATGGTTGCGCTTGCCCTGCAGCGTGCGCACCGGGGCGGGTCCAGGTGGCTCTGTCATGTGTTCTGGGCGGGCGACTCCCGCGGATATGTCTTCGACCCCACCGGCGCTCGCCAGCTCACCACGGACGACCTGCGCGACACGGGCGACGCGATGGCGAACCTGCGCCACGACTCGGTGGTGAGCAACGCGATGTCCGCCGACACCGAGTTCCACATCAATTACCGCCGGGTGGAGCTGGAGGCTCCGTTCGTACTGTTGTGCGCCACGGACGGCTGCTTCGGATATCTGCCCTCTCCGATGCACTTCGAGGAAATGGTGCTCGACGCACTCGTCAGGTCGCGCGGCGTGGCGGAATGGTCGCAGGCCGTCCAGGACGCGATCGTGCCGGTTACCGGCGACGATGCGGCTATGGCGGTCATCGCCGTCGGCGCCGACTTCGACGAGCTGAAGGCGCTGTACGCGCCCCGTGTCACCGACCTCGCCGAGCAGTACACCGGCCCGATCGACGATCTCAATGAGTCTGTGCAACGCGCCGAGCTCGAGCTCGCACGGCTGCGCCAGCAACGACTCGACGACACCCAAAAGCTGTGGATGCGCTACAAGCCAGGGTACGAACACCACCTGCGCGTCGGCGCCGAGGTCGCCCTGGATGAGAGCGAAGTCGACGAGCGCGCCGGGGCTGACCCGACGAGCGCGCCGGTTGATCGGATCGAGGAATCGGCTGCGGGTCCGGCGAGCGATGTCGACCTCGATAGGGATTCCTCGCACCCGGAGGTGGCGTCATGAAGGCCGGCGACGTCGTCAACGGGTACTTGATCCTGGAGGACTTCAAGGTCGTCGGCGCTGGGTTGAGCAAGTGGACCTACGCCGAACGCGGCGGCCGGCAGTTCTTCATCAAGGAGTTCCTCGCGCCCACCTACCCGGACGACGCCGCTCCGGGCAGCGACAAGATCAAGGCGAAGAAGCGAGCCCGCTGCGCGGCCTTCGAACTTCAGCACCGCGGCATGCAGCGAGCGTTGGCCCCGCTGTCGGCGTACGGCGGCAATCTGATCGTGACGCTCGACTTCTTCCGCTGGGGCGCCAAGTACTACAAGGTGACCGAGAAGGTCGACAGCGAAGACCTCGGCCCTAGCGGCGTCGCCGCTCTGGGCATACGCAGACAGCTCGTGCTGATGAAGTCGGTGGCGCACAGCCTCAAGATCCTGCACGACCTGCGAATCGTGCATGGCGACCTCAAACCCAGCAACATCCTCGTCAAACGCACGGAGCTGGGCTACACCAGCAAACTGATCGACTTCGACAGCTCCTACATCGCGGGCAATCCGCCGCCGTTCGACCAGATCGTCGGCACGATCAACTACTACTCACCGGAACTGCTCGGCTACATCCAGGACGCGGGCGTGCAGCCGAAAGAACTCGGCGTCGCATCCGACATCTTCGCGCTCGGGCTCATCTACAGCGAGTTCCTCACCGGGGCGATGCCGCCCTTCGACACCGCTCGATTCCATGAAGCCTCCGTCGCCGTCCGACAGGGCGAGGTGCTCCGGATGCCACGCGCCGGTGTGCTTCCCGCCCTCGCCGATTTGATCGACTCGATGCTGATCGCTGACCCGGGTCGTCGTCCTACCATCGCCCAGGTGCACGGCACCTTGATGAGCATCCGGCTCCCCAGCGACCCCGCATCCGCCGGCCCGTCTTCCGCGCCGCCACCGGCATCTGGCGCGCTGCGCGGTAAGGGCCTGCGCATCACCGGTCCGGGCGCCGCTCCCGCGAAGCCTCCGGCGTCCAGCGGTCTGCTCGGCAAACTCGTCGGGAAGCTGACGGGCCGGTCGTCTTGATGAACCCGCTCGGGCCCGTATGGCGCTGCCGCGTCTGCGAAGGGGTCAATCGCGGCGGAAGGATCTGCGCCACGTGCGGAGCGGCGGTACCGGTGGGCGAACCGCTCCGGGCGGCAGTCCGCACGATCAGGCCGAGCAGTACCCGCCCTGCGATACCGCCACCGGTACCCCCCAACCCCACTCGACACGATCTACGCGTCTACCCGATCCCGGAAGAGATGCACCCGGTGGACTCCGACGAGGCGCTCGACTTCACCAACGGGATCAGCATCACGCCGATGCCGTTCGGATGCATGATCAACGTCGGCCCGCGCCGCAACAGCACCTACTGAACACCGGGATGTATCACCCGCCCAGATCGGACTATCTTTCTGACCGGCGGAGCCACCGCGGCCCGCGACGGACGCGAGGTGTGGCATGACTCTTCCCATCAGTGGCGGCATCGGTATTGCGACGACCAAGGACGGCGGCTCGCCGCAGCCGGCGGGCTACTTCGCCGAACTGCTGCGATCGTCGACCGAGAGTGCGTGGGCCGACGCCCGCCCCCGACTCGAGAAGCAGCTCAAAGACCTGCTGGGCCAGGGCGACCTCATCCACGAGGGGTTCACGCTCTACGACATCACCCTGAACATCTCCCCCGACCTGTCGTACTCCATCGACCGCACCGCGCCCGGCGACCTCATGATCACCGTCACGACGGGCGGCAACTATGTCGAAGCGACATCGACGCAGCCCACCGCGGCCGGCAGCTGGGCCGACCCGCGCGTGTCTGTCTCTTTCGGTCTGACGTTCTCCTACGTGCTCGACATCCCGCCGGTCACCGGCGCCGTTTCCGCCACCGGCTTCAGCAACGCGCGCGTGCTCGACCCCGTCGCCGACTCGCACAACCTGATCGCCGACATCGGATTCTTCCTCAACGACGTGATCTCCTTCTTCGGCGGACCGAACCTGATCCAGTCGGTCGAGAGCGTCGTCGCCTCGATGAACTTCGCACCCCTCATCAACAACGCCCTGGCACCGCTGAACGCCGAGCTGGACTCGCTTGCGGCTCAGGGTTTCTGGTTCCTCGATGTCGTCGTCGACCAGCTCGACGGCACGAGCGGGACGCTGCACGGCTTGAGCATCCCGGGTGCGCCCGCCGACCGGCTCGATGTGCTGCTGATCGCCCGCGCGCTGGATCGCTCCGGCATCGTCGAGGGCGAAATCCGGTGGCCGAAAGACCTCGGCCGGCCGATGCAGCCGGGGCTCTTCTCCGACACCATCGACGTCACGCGGTCGACCGCAGCCGTGCTCGTGAGCGCGGTCCGAACGGATGCCACGGCGAAGCTGGCGGCCTCGCCCATCGCCGAGCGGCCGGCTGATGCCCCCGTGATGATGCCCGCCGCGGTCTCGAGCACGCCCGCGCCGACCCTCGACTCGCCGCTCGACGCGGCTCTGACCCAGCTCGCGGCGCCGGAGCGCGCCCAGGCGGTGGACGATCTGCGCCAGGGGGTGGCATCCCGTTTCATCTCGCTCGTGGGCGACTCCGCCGCACGACTCGCACTCGCTGAGTTCGCGAACGGTCGCTCGGACTTCACCGTGCAGGCGACGACCCCCGTCGGAGGCGTCGGGCTCTTCCCCGACATGAAGGCCGTGTCGCACCTGGCCGGACTCTGGGCGGCAGACGATGAGACGACGTACCGCCGGCGCTTCCGGCTGGCGGATGTCGCCACCGGGGTCCCGCTGACCATTGCGGCAGCGGTCGCGAACGGCTTGGAATGGCACGGCTCCACCGATCAGGTGACCGTCGTGCAGGCCGGATGGCGCGGCACCGTCACGGTCATCCAGGGCCAGCCCCCCAGGCACGCGACACTGCCCGACCAGGTCAGCGCCAAGATGCGACGGCGGACGCTCGAAGGCGGTATCGCCTTCGGCCACCAGGAGGAGGTCGAGCTGAATCCGCAGCCGCTGCCGCCGGTCGAGGTCCAGTCGCAGGCATCCGCTGCCGTCATCTCGGCGACACGGGCGAACCCGCGCGTGTTCGATTCGACGACGGTCGACGCCACGAATCGGATCTCGAATGCTGGCCGTGCCGGCGGTCTCATCAGCGACCACATCGACGTGAAGGAACAGTTCGGTCACCGCATCGACGTCTCCGACCTCGTCGTGGAGAACCCCACCGGCACGGGTGTCGTGACCGGCATCGACTTCACCGTGCAGGCGTTCGTGGCTCCGGTGATCCACTGAGGCGTATCGCATCCTTCACCGGTGTCGGTGCTCGCCCCTAGGGTCGGGTATCGCACCTCAGGAGGATGGCATGGCCGACGTTGCGCACACCTATCCGCAAGGCGTTCCCTGCTGGATCGATCTCACCGAGCCCGACCTCGACGCCGCGACGGCGTTCTACGGCGCGCTGTTCGGGTGGCGGTTCGACAATGCGATGCCGCCGGACGCTCCCAGCGCGTACCTGATCGCCGGGCTGAACGGCGAGGATGCGGCCGCCCTGGCACCGGGCGACTCCGGCGGCTGGCTCAGCTATATCGCCTGCGATGATGCCGACCGCACCGCTGCGGCGGTGACCGCCGCGGGCGGCACCGTGATCGACGAGCCGTGGGATGCCGGGCCGGGCGGGCGCGCGGCGACGTGCGAAGATCCGCGAGGCGCCCGCTTCCGGCTCTGGCAGGCGCGTCGGCGGCTGGGCGCGCAGATCGTCAACACGCCCGGCGCCTGGAATTTCAGCGACCTGCACACCCCGGACGCGGAGGCCGCGCTGCGGTTCTACGGCGAGGTCTTCGGCTGGCGCGTCGACGACGATCTCGGTGCCGGCATGATCCGGCTTCCCGGCTACGGCGACTTCCTGGCATCCACCGTCGACCCGGAGATCCACGAGCGGCAGCGACTCGCTCCCCCCGGCTTCGCGGACGTCATCGCCGGTATCTCGCCCAGCGAGGGCGCTGCACGGTGGGACATCCGTTTCACGGTGGCCAGCCGCGACGACACGGTGGCGCGCGTTCGAGAACTCGGCGGTGCGGTCGAATCCACGGCCGAGACGCCCTGGACGCGCGAGGCGGTCGTCGTCGATCCGCAGGGCTCGCGGTTCATCGTGAGCCAGTTCGTCATGCCGGACTGACAGGTTCCGTGCCGAAGAACGCCCGCCCGAGATCGGGGTGGTCGACGAACACGCCGTCGACGTCGGCATCCCGGAGCACCGCCCACTCGGACTCGTACTCACCGAACGCCGCGGGGCCGCCGTCGGCTCGGAACTGCGGCTCCAGGAACAGGTTCTCCGGACGGCAGGTCCAGGTGAACACGCGCAGACCGCGGTCATGCGCGTCGGCGACGACCCGCGACGGTCCGCCGACACGGCCGGACCCGCCGGGCGCGAGGATCATTCGCTTGTCGACGCTGATGCCGTCCACCGCGCCCACAAGCCGGTCCAGGCCGTCCGGCTGCGCGGTCTGGGCGTACGTGGGGGCGGCCCTCCCCTGCGCAGCAACCCGGTCCCAGGGTCGGCCGGCCGCGTCGAGCAGGTACACGTACGACGCGGGGATGCCGTGCCGCCTCA
The DNA here is from genome assembly GCA_964243215.1 of uncultured Microbacterium sp. Taxonomy (GTDB): domain Bacteria; phylum Actinomycetota; class Actinomycetes; order Actinomycetales; family Microbacteriaceae; genus Microbacterium. Next base: position 20,763 of record CAXTES010000012.1, read on the forward strand.
GGTCCGCGAGCACGGTCGACTCGAACGACTCGACGATCAGAGGCATCCGCCCGTCGTCCCAACCGGCGGCGCGCAGCTCGGTGGCGACGAGTTCGGCGACGTCCCACCCGAGTCCTGCGAAGTAGGTGGCGTGCTTGATCTCGAGGACGACCCCGATCCGCCTCCGCTGCGCGACGGATGCCACCCGGACGAGATCGAGCACATCCCACAGCCGCAGCACGGGATCCTCGCCGTCGAAGGCGGCGCTCGCCGGCCGGATGCCGGGCAGCCGCTCCCGACACCGCAGCGTCGCCAGCTCGTCCCACGCGAGGTCCTCGGTGAACCACCCGGTCAGCCGCTCACCGTCGATCGACTTCGTGGTGCGCCGCTCGGCGAGGTCGGGCCTGGTCGCGACGTCCGTGGTCGAGCTGATCTCGTTCTCGTGACGAACCACCAGCACGCCATCGCGCGACACGACGACATCGGGCTCGACGGCATCCACCCCCATCTGCAGCGCGAGCTCGTAGGACGACCGGGAATGTTCGGGGCGATAGCCCGGCGCCCCGCGATGCCCGATGACCAGCGGATGACGGCGCGGCACCGGCCCAGAGTATCGGCGGCTCGCTGTTCGCGGCAGGCGTCACGGCTCAAAGGGTCTGCACAGCGCAGGCCCGTGACCGGCGCGAGGCCGTCCCGTATTGTGGAACGACAGCACCCTCGCTGCATCGAATATTTGGAGTGTGATCGAGCATGGCCTCGGCGAACCCCGCATTCAACAACCCCGCCTTCCAGGATCCCCGGGCGGTTCAGACGTACCCCGGTGGCACGCAGGCGGCCGGCATCGGCCGGCAGACCCAGTTCACCGCCGCGTCGCAGGCCACGACGGATGCCGCGGTCAACGCGCAGCTGGAAGGCGCCTTCACCGCACCGCCCGCCGGATCGGTCGAGACCGGCAGGATGACGGTCGAGGACACCGTCTACAAGACGCTCGGCCTGTTCGCGGTCCTGCTGGTTACCGCTGTCGCGGGCTGGGTGTGGACGATGTCGACGGTCACGCCTGCCAACCCCCGGCCCACGATCCTGCCCTGGATCATCGGCGCGCTCGGCGGCTTCGTGCTCGCCCTCGTGGTGTCGTTCACGTCGCGCCGCAAGGTGCGTCCGGCGCTGATCTTCGCCTACGCCGCGTTCGAGGGACTGTTCGTCGGCGGTATCTCGGCGTTCTTCGAGTACATCTGGCCGGGCATCGTCTTCCAGGCGACACTCGCGACGCTCGCGGTGGTGGGCGTCACCCTGGCGCTGTTCGCCAGCGGAAAGGTGCGGGCATCCAAGCGGGCCACGAAGATCTTCCTCATTGCCATGGTCGGCTACCTCGTGTTCTCGCTGGTCAACGTCGGCCTGATGTTCTTCAACGTCCCGATCGCCGGCGGCGCGTTCGGCATGCTGAGCACGGTCAAGATCCTCGGCATCCCGCTCGGCGTCATCATCGGCATCTTCGTGGTGCTGATGGCGGCGTACTCGCTGGTGCTGGACTTCGACTCGATCCAGCAGGGCGTGCGCAACGGCGCCCCGCGCGAGTACGGCTGGCTCGGCGGCTTCGGCATCATGGTCACGGTCGTCTGGCTGTACATCGAGATCCTCCGCATCCTCGCGATACTGCGCGGCAACAACTAGCAGTTCTCTCCGAGGGGGTCGTCCGCACGGACGGCCCCTTCGGCGTTTTCCGGCCGTCGGGTTTCGCACGAATGCAGGATGGGCGGCCCGGCCCAGCCGTTGCCGCAGCGGAATTCCGGCATCCCGGGTGGGCTCTGTCTACGCTCAGCCTGCGTTCGTGCGGGCGGCGGCGGCTCACCGGGCGGCGGGTTGGCCGCCGGCGGAGGCTCGGGCTAGCGTGGGCCGGGTGAGCCCGTCGTCGAAGTCCGAGACGTTCCTCGAGGTCGACGGTCACCACGTTCGGGTGTCCAACCCGACGAAGGTCGTCTTCCCGCAGCCGGGGCTGACCAAGCTCGACATCGTGAGCTACTACCTCGCGGTCGCCGACGGTGCCCTCCGCGGCGCCGGCGGTCGTCCGATGGTTCTCAAGCGCTTCGTGAAGGGCATCGACGCGGAGCCGTTCTTCCAGAAGCGCGTCGACGAGAACCACCCGGACTACATCGACACTGCGACGCTGCACTACGCGTCGGGCCGCTCGGCCGAGGAGGCCGTGATCCGGGATGCCGCGGGCCTCGCGTGGGTCGCGAACCTCGGATGCCTCGACCTGAACCCGCACCCGGTGCGCGCCGAGGATCTTGACCACCCGGACGAGCTGCGCATCGACCTGGACCCGATGCCGGGCGTGGACTGGTCGAAGATCATTGACGTCGCCTTCGTCGCCCGGGAGGTGCTCGACGACTACGGACTCGTGGGGTGGCCGAAGACGAGCGGCTCTCGCGGGCTTCACATCCTGGTGCGCATCGCGCCGCAGTGGGACTTCAGGAACGTGCGCCTCGCCGCCGAAACGCTCGCCCGCGAGGTAGAGAACCGCGCGCCCGGCCTGGCCACCGCCCGCTGGTGGAAGGAGGAGCGCGGCGAGAGCGTGTTCGTCGACTTCAACCAGAACGCGAAAGACCGGACGGTGGCATCCGCTTACTCGGTGCGCGCCCTGCCGGACGCGCGAGTGTCGATGCCGCTGCAGTGGGGCGAGGTGCGTTCGGTGCGCCCCGAGGAGTTCACGGCCGTCACCGTGCCGGCTCTGTTCGCCGCACACGGCGACGCGCACGCCGGCATCGACGACGCCATCGGCACGCTCGACGGACTCCTCGACCTCGCCGCCCGGCTCGGCCCGGCCGAGAAGCCGCCGCGCGCCGGCGACGGTTCCGGCCGCCGGGTCTCAGCGATGCCGCTGATCGAGGTGGCCCGCACGAAGACGAAACCCGAGGCGATGGACGCGCTCGAGCAGTGGAAGGCCGGCCATTCCGCGGTGACGGGGATGCTGCATCCGGCCGACGTGATGATCGACGGGATGCGCGGCGCGAGCTCGCTGTGGTACCGCGTGCGCATCAACCTGCAGCACGTGCCGGAGCCCGAGCGACCGCCGCAGGAACCGCTGATCGCCGACTACGACCCCTGGGCCGGGAAGGTGTGGCCCGGCCGCGAGTGAGCCGGCCCGCGGGCACCCGCCCGCGCCGCCGAGCCGACGCGAATGGTCGCTTGCCCGGCGCACAAGCGACCACATGTGTCGGCTCGGCAAGATCGGGAACAGGTCATCAGGCCCCACTCCTCGAACCAACGCGAATGGTCGCTGACCCGGAATCGCCAGCGACCACATGTGTCGGCTCGGCGAGACCGGCAACACGTCATCAGCCCGTGCTCCTCGAGCCGACGCGAATGGTCGCACACGTTGTGTTGGACGCGGCAATACGCGTCGGCTCGGCGAACGGCGAGCGCGGCCGTGGCTCGTCAGCGCGGTGCGCGGCGGGAAGGCCGTTCGACCACCGGAGACAGAGCCGCCACGAGCGCGATCCGCACGGTCTCGGGCGAGAAACGACGCGCCTCGTCGCGCGCGGCGGCCGACAGCGCCGCGCGTCGCGCATCATCGCGCAACAGGTCGATCACGGCGTCCGCGAGCGCATCAACGTCACCCGCGGGGACGAGCACTCCGCCGTCCCCCACCGCGTCCCGAGGGCCGTACCGCACGTCGAACGACACCACCGGCAGCCCGCGCGCGAGCGCCTCGTCGATGGCGAGACCCTGACCCTCGAACGCGGTCGACACCAGCAGCAGCGCCGCCTCGTCGAAGACGGCATCCCGATCCTCGGTGTGTCCGCGCAGCCGCACGGCATCCGTCAGCCCGAGCGTGCCGATGAGGCTCTGAAGTTCGTCGCGCAGTGGTCCTTCGCCGTAGATGTCCAGACGGGCGTCGGGCACCGCGGCGGCCACCTTCGCCCACGCCCGAAGAGCCCGGTCGACGCGCTTCTGATCCGCGAGCCGGTTCATCATCACCACGAGGCGCGGATCCCGGGATGCCGGGTCGCCCGGCTCCTCTCCGAGCTCGATCGGATTCGGAACGACCGAACCCTCGTGCGGCCCGAACCGTGCGACGACGTCGTCTCGCTGGGATGCCGTTGGCCACAGCACGGCATCGAAGCGGTCGAGGAGGGCGAGCCACCGCTGCCAGAGTCCGGCGAGCGGCGCGTCCGGATCGTCGTACGGCGGTGGCAGGTGCGAGTTGTGAACCGTGTGCACGACCCGCACGCGCGGATCGTCCCACGCGACGAGCAGCTCGCCGATCTGCCGCGACTCGCAGATGACCACGAACATCCGGTCCGGGTCGCCCGCGGCGGTGCGCATTTCCCACGCGATCCGGTCCAGCCAGGCGATGTACAGCGCGCCGAATCCGCGCACTGTCCGATCGCCGTCCGGTGCGTGCACGACGATCGCGGCGTCCTTCAGATGCCACACCGGATCGCGCGCGAACACCGGGAGTGAGAAGACCGGCGCGCCGGCGGCATCCGACACGATCCGGTACTCGATGCCGGGGGTGGCCTCACCCGGCACAGCGGCGTCGCGCAGCCACGACGGATCCGCTACGGCGTCGTCGAAGAGGTTGCGCATGCGATGGACCGCTGGCACCAGCCCGCGGTCGACGAACTCACGCCGCTGCGCCGCGTGCGTGTCGGGTGAGGCGCCGTCGACGCTGAGGATGAGCGGATGCGGCGCGCCTGCCGCCTCGAGCAGGCGCAGCCGGGCCGCGACGGCGATCGCGAAGCCGCCATCGAGCCCGAGGGCGACGCGGCTGCCGAGCAGGACGTAGTCGGCGTCGGGCAGGGTCACGGGGTCCTGATCCGGAACGCCAGGGGCATCGGGACCGTCTTGATGTCGAGCACCTCGAGGCGTACCGAGGGTGGGGTCATTCCCACTCGATCGTGCCCGGCGGCTTCGAGGTGACATCGAGGACCACCCGGTTCACCTCGCGCACCTCGTTCGTGATGCGGTTCGAGATCCGGGCGAGCACGTCGTACGGCAACCGCGTCCAGTCGGCGGTCATCGCGTCCTCCGACGACACCGGACGCAGCACGATCGGGTGACCGTACGTGCGGCCGTCGCCCTGGACGCCGACCGAGCGCACATCGGCGAGCAGCACGACCGGACACTGCCAGATCTCGGCATCCAGACCCGCCTTGGTCAACTCGTCGCGGGCGATGGCGTCGGCCTCGCGGAGCGTCTCGAGGCGGTCGGCGGTGACCTCGCCGACGATGCGGATGCCGAGCCCCGGCCCGGGGAACGGCTGGCGGCCGACGATCGCATCCGGGAGGCCGAGCTCGCGGCCGATGGCACGGACCTCGTCCTTGAACAGCGTCCGCAGCGGCTCGACGAGCTCGAACCGCAGATCTTCGGGCAGTCCCCCGACGTTGTGATGGCTCTTGATGTTCGCGGTGCCGCTGCCGCCGCCGGACTCGACGACATCCGGGTACAGCGTCCCCTGCACGAGGAACCGGATGGACTCGCCGGATGCCTCGGCCTCGGCGACGAGATCGGCTTCGGCCTGCTCGAAGGTGCGGATGAACTCCCGCCCGATGATCTTGCGCTTCTGCTCGGGGTCGGACACGCCCGCCAGTGCCGAGAGGAACCGCTCCCGCGCGTCGATCGTCACCAGGCGCACCCCGGTCGCCGCGACGAAATCGAGTTCGACCTGCATCCGCTCGCCTTTTCGCAGCAGACCGTGATCGACGAAGACGCAGACCAGCTGGTCACCGACCGCCTCGTGGACGAGGGCGGCCGCGACCGCCGAGTCGACGCCGCCCGACAGTCCGCAGATGACGCGGCCGGACCCGACCTGTTCGCGGATCCGCGCGACCTGCTCGGCGATGACATTGCCGCTGTTCCAGTCGGCGGGCAATCCCGCGGCCAGGTGCAGGAAGTTCTCGATGACCCGCTGCCCGAAGTCGGTGTGCTTGACCTCGGGATGCCACTGCACGCCGTACATGCGACGGTCGTCGCTCGCGAACGCGGCCACCGGGGTCGCGGCGGTGCGCGCGAGCACCTCGAAACCCTCCGGCGCCTTGGCGACCTGGTCGCCGTGGCTCATCCACACGTTCTGCTCGGCGGGCTGATCGTGCAGCAGCACACCGTCGCCGATCACGGTCGCATCGGTCGCGCCGTACTCGCGCAGTCCGGTGTTGGCGACTTCGCCGCCGAGCGCCTGAGCCATGATCTGGAAGCCGTAGCAGATGCCGAGCGTCGGCACCGCGAGGTCGAAGACGCCCGGATCCAGCGCCGGCGCGCCAGGCTCGTACACCGATGACGGACCGCCGGACAGGATCAGTCCGACGGGGTTCCTCGCCGCGATCTCGCCGGCCGTCGCGGTGTGCGGGACGATCTCGCTGTACACGCCGGCCTCGCGCACGCGGCGGGCGATCAGCTGCGCGTACTGCGCGCCGAAGTCGACCACGAGCACCGGGCGCTGCTCGGTCTCGGTCTGTTCGGTCACCGACTGCCCTCGGCCACTGACGTGGCGACGACCGGGGAGGCGGATGCCGCGTCCCGCTCGCGCGCGGACAGATACGCCTTCACCTCGCGCGAGACGATCGTCTCCATGATGAAGGACAGGAACGGCACGACGCCGCCTGCCGCGAGCAGCAGGAATCGCCAGAACGGCCAGCGCATCAGGCTCCACACCCGGAAGCAGGAGAAAAGGTACACGACGTAGAACCAGCCGTGGACGATGAGGATCGTCATCGAGACGTTCAGACCGTCGCCGGTGGACTGATGCCCATCGGGACCGGCGACGACGGGGGCGAAGTACGCCGCACCGCCGGAACCGCCGAAGAACAGCTCGTACCCGAATCCGTACTTGACGACCATCTCGGCCAGCAGCAGCAGCAGGAACGTGCCGGTGATGACCGAGCAGATCTGGTAGAGCCTCAGCGCGCCGCGGATCGCCGGAAACGAGGCGAGTCTGGGGGCTCGGGGCATACCTCCAGTCTAATCGTCGGGCGGTGCGGCTCCGGCCGACGCATCCTCGAGATCCTCCACCTCGCGCTGGCGGGCATCCTTGGCCAACCGGTACCACAGGTAGAACGCGAACCCCGCGAACACCGCCCACTCCGCGGCGTAGAACAGATTGAGCCAGTTGACTCCGCTGCGCTCGTCGGGCGCGGGCGACGAGATCGCGGTGAGCCCGCCCAGCGGCTCGGCAGAGGTCACGAACTGCCGGTACACGTTCAGCCCGTCGATGTCGTGCCAGCGGGCGAGCAGGGCGGCGGGGGACATCCGCGTCAGCGCCTGCGGGTCGCCGTCCTTCGGCGGCGGCACCGCCCCCTCGTCGGGGATCAGCCGCCCGGTGAGGTCGGTGGCCGCGCCCCCGTCGGCTGCGGCGCGCTGCGACAGAGCGTCCGCGGCGGAATCCGCCGTCGCCCGGTCGGGCGTCCATCCCACCGCGACCGCCACCGAGGTCGGCTCGGCCGTACCGGCGATCCGGAACTGCCCGGTGACCCAGTACCCCGGCACGCCGTCGTTGTACCGCGGCGCGACGACGATGAAGTCGTCCGGCACCCAGGCACCGCGCACCGACACCCGCTGACCGACCAGCTCGTCGCTGAGGTACTCCCCCGGCGCCACGACGTCACCGATCGGGCGCACCTGCTCGCTCGAGCCGGGGGTCACCGGGGCCGTCTCGATCGCGCGGGCCAGCTGCCATTGGCCGAGCCACGCGAACACGCCCGCGACGACCAGGCACAGGGCGAGCAGGCCGAGCCACCGCGGGCGCAGCATGACCTCGCGCAGGGTCGGCGGAAACGCTTCGACGGGCTCGAGGACCGGGCTGTTCGAGGTCATCCGCCGCTGTACGGCGCGACGACGACCTCGACGCGCTGGAACTCCTTCAGGTCCGAGTACCCGGTCGTCGCCATGGACTTCTTCAGCGCACCGATGACGTTCGCGGTGCCGTCCGCGACCGGTGCGGGACCGTACAGCACCTGTTCGAGGGGACCGACCTGTCCGACCTGCACCCGTCGGCCGCGGGGCAGCCGGGAGTGGTGGGATTCGGGCCCCCAGTGGAATCCCCGGCCGGGGGCATCCGTCGCCCGCGCCAGCGCCACACCGAGCATGACGGCATCGGCGCCCATCGCCAGCGCCTTCACGATGTCGCCGGAGGTGCCGACACCGCCGTCGGCGATGACGTGCACATAGCGGCCGCCGGACTCGTCGAGGTAGTCGCGGCGCGCGCCGGCGACATCGGCGACCGCGGTCGCCATGGGCGCGTGGATCCCGAGGGTGCCCCGGGTGGTGGATGCCGCGCCCCCGCCGAACCCGACGAGCACACCGGCCGCTCCGGTGCGCATCAGGTGCAGCGCGGCGGTGTACGTGGCGGCCCCGCCGACGATCACCGGCACGTCGAGGTCGTAGATGAACTTCTTGAGGTTCAGCGGGGCGGAGACACTCGAGACGTGCTCGGCCGAGACGGTGGTGCCGCGGATGACGAACAGGTCCACGCCCGCCGCCACCACGGTCTCGTACAGCTCCTGCGTGCGCTGCGGCGTGAGAGCGCCGGCGACGGTGACCCCGGCATCGCGGACCTCGGAGAGCCGGTCGCGTACCAGCTCGGGCCGCACCGGCTGCGCGTACACCTCCTGCATCCGCCGCGTGGCATCGGCGTCGTCGAGCGACGCGATCTCGGCGAGGATCGGCTCGGGGTCGTCGTAGCGGGTCCACAGCCCCTCGAGATCGAGCACGCCCAGGCCGCCGAGCTGACCGAGCATGATCGCCGTCTGCGGGCTCATCACCGAGTCCATCGGGGCGCCGAGGACCGGGATCGCGAACGGGAAGGCGTCGATCGACCAGGCGGTCGAGACATCCTCCGGATTGCGGGTGCGCCGGGAGGGGACCACGGCGATGTCATCGAAGGCGTAGGCGCGGCGCGCGCGCTTGGCGCGGCCGAGCTCGATCTCCATGGTCACGCGCTCAGCCTACCCGCGGCCCTTCCCCCGGCGGGGTGGCGCCGGCGGCGACCCGGCGTGACGCTCTTCGCCGCGACAGCAGCGTCGTCAGAACACCGTTGAACGCGTACGCGAGGAAGGCCCACGACCCCAGCCACGGCGATAGGGCCGCTGCGACTGCGCCGCAGATGGTGGCGCTGAGCCCGCCCATGCTCTCGTCGCGCGTCTCGGCGACGGTCTCCTGCACGAGCAGATGGCCGTCGCGGCTGGCCGCCCACAGCCACGACAGAAAGCCCATCAGCGCGGCGAAGAAGAAGTTGATCGGCAGCAGCATGCGCCCGGCGTAGTAGGCGGAGTACTGAGCGACGAGGCTCGTGGTGAACGGGATGACGACGACGAACAGCAGTCGCGCGTTGTTCAGCCAGAGCATGACGCTGTCGACGCGCGCGATATCGCGCCACTGCGCGAGGTGGATCGTCCACAGCAAGCTCAGGAGCGCGAAGCTGATGCCGAACGACAGGAAGTTGTCGTACATGCCGCCCAGCGCCCGCCACAGGTCGGAGTCGGAGGTCACGGTGCCCAGCGCCGTGGTCGTCAGATCGAGCACGAGCAGTGTCGCCGCGATGGCGAAGACGGCGTCGGTGTAACCCTCCACGCGATTGGTGGCGTAGTACCGCGGGGCCGCTTTCGCCATCCGCTCAGATTAGTGACGGATGCGCCGGGGCCGCATCACCGCTTGTAGTTGGGCGCCTCGACGACGATCTGCACGTCGTGGGGGTGCGATTCCTTCAGGCCCGCCGCGGTGATCCGTACGAAGCGGCCCTTGGCTTTGAGCTCGGCGATCGTGCGCGCGCCGACGTAGAACATCGACTGACGCAGCCCCCCGACCAGCTGGTAGGCGACCGCCGACACCGGGCCGCGGTACGGCACCTGACCCTCGATGCCCTCCGGGATCAGCTTGTCGTCGCTGGGAACGTCGGCCTGGAAGTAACGGTCCTTCGAATAGGACGTCTTGGAGCCACGGGTCTGCAGCGCACCGAGCGACCCCATGCCGCGGTACTGCTTGAACTGCTTGCCGCCGACGAACACCAGCTCGCCCGGCGACTCGTCGGTGCCGGCGAACAGCGAGCCGATCATCACGGTGTCCGCACCCGCCACCAGCGCCTTGGCGATGTCGCCGGAGTACTGCAGGCCGCCGTCGGCGATGACCGGGATGCCGGCTTCGCGGGCGGCGAGGGATGCCTCGTACACCGCCGTCACCTGGGGCACGCCGACGCCGGCCACGACGCGGGTCGTGCAGATCGATCCGGGCCCGACACCCACCTTCACCGCATCCACTCCGGCGTCGATGAGCGCCTGCGCGCCCTCGCGCGTGGCGACATTGCCGCCGACGACGTCGATGTGATCGAAGCTCGGGTCGGCTTTGAGCCGGCGGACGATGTCGATGACACCGGCGGACTGGCCGTTCGCGGTGTCGACGACGAGCACATCGACACCGGCGTCGCGCAGCGCCTCCGCGCGCTGCCACGCGTCGCCGAAGAATCCGATCGCAGCCCCGACGCACAGCCGACCCTGATCGTCCTTCGTGGCCAGCGGGTACTTCTCGGACTTGTCGAAGTCCTTGATCGTGATGAGGCCGGCGAGCTTTCCCCTCTGGTCGATGAGCGGCAGCTTCTCGACGCGGTGCTTGGCGAAGGTGGCGATGACCTCGTTGGCCCCGATGCCGACGTGCCCGGTGATCAGGCCCTCGCTGGTCATCACGTCCTTGACGAGCGTCGTCTGCCGCTCGAAGCCGGACACGAAGCGCATGTCACGGTTGGTGATGATGCCCACGAGCCGGCCGTCGGGGTCGACGACGGGAAGGCCCGAGATGCGGTACTGCGCGCAGAGCGCGTCGACCTCGTCGATCGTGGCATCCGGGGTCGTCGTGATCGGGTTCGAGATCATCCCCGATTCGCTGCGCTTGACGCGATCGACCATCGCCGCCTGCTCGTCGATCGACAGGTTGCGGTGGATGACGCCGAGGCCGCCCTCGCGGGCGACGGCGATCGCCATCCGCGCCTCGGTCACGGTGTCCATCGCGCTGGACAGCAGCGGCGTCGCCACCGTGATGCGTCGCGTCACACGCGAAGACGTGTCGGCCTCGGACGGGATGACGTCGGTGTGGCCCGGCAGCAGCAGCACATCGTCGTAGGTGAGGCCGACGAAGCCGAAGGGATCGGGCTGGTCCATGGGCTCTCCTGCGCGGGCTCGTTCGACGCGATCGTGCAAACGGCCGGGCGGAGGCCGTACTCGATTCTAATCGGCGGGCTCAGCGAAACATTCCCGCGCGCGCAGGGGATGCGGCTCGGTTCCGATTGCGTCACGGCCGCCTCCGGGCGGATAGGTGAAACAACCC
>CAXTES010000013.1:0-31784 GCA_964243215.1 uncultured Microbacterium sp.
CGTCGACATGGAGCCGTTCTTCGCCTCCTACCGCGAGGTGCAGCCCTTCCTCATCCCGGGCTCGACGCCCGAGCCGGGCAAGGAGCGCATCCAGTCGATCGTCGACCGCGAGCGTTTCGACGACACCACGAAGTGCATCCTCTGCGCGGCATGCACGTCGTCCTGCCCGGTCTTCTGGACGGACGGGCAGTACTTCGGCCCCGCTGCGATCGTGAACGCCCACCGGTTCATCTTCGACTCGCGCGATGACGCGGCCGACGTGCGCCTCGACATCCTCAACGACAAAGAGGGCGTCTGGCGCTGTCGCACGACCTTCAACTGCACCGAGGCCTGCCCTCGCGGCATCGAGGTGACCAAGGCGATCGCCGAGGTCAAACAGGCCGTGCTCCGCGGTCGCTGAGCCGGTGGACGACCCCAGACGCGACGAAGCGTCCGGCACGGTCCGCATCGACGAGCGGATGCCGCGTGCCGCACGCGGCGCCGTCACCGCCGCCTACGCCGCTCAGGGTCTCGGATACGCCGTCGTGGTGACATCCCTTCCCGCGCTGAAAGCCCGGCAGGGCCTCGACGACACCACCGTGTCGCTGCTCGTGCTCGGCGTCTGCGTCACCGCCGCGCTCGGATCGGTCGCGGCCAACGCCGTCGCGGTGCGGTACGGCAGCCGCGCGGCGCTGATCCTCGGGCTCGTGGTGCAGGCCTGCGCGCTGCCGGTCGTGGCGGTATCCACCCCGTTCTGGCTGTTCGCCGCCCTGTTCGGCGTCTACGGCGTCGGGCTCGGCTGCGTCGACGCGGCCGCGACCATGCAGGGCGTGCTGGTGCAGCGCGCATACGGGCGGTCGCTGCTCGGCGGCTTCTTCGCCTCGTACACCGCCGCCGCCATCGCCGGCGCGCTGCTGGTGTCGGGCGTGCTGGTGGCGAGCTCGGCCGGCGCGGTCGGCGCCGGTGCGGCGCTCGTGGTCGCGGCCGCCATCGGTCTGGCCGTCGCGCTCGTGGGCAATCGCCTGTTCGCCAGGGAGGTGCCGATCGACGACGCGCTGCCCGCGGTCGAGCGGGGCCGGCTGCCGCGGGCAGGGATCTGGGCGTTCGGGCTCGTCATCCTCGCCGTCTTCGTGGTCGATTCGGCGGTGTCGACCTGGAGCACCGTCTACCTGCAGGACGATCTCGCCGCGCTGGCGTGGGTCGCCCCGCTCGGCTACGCCGTGTACCAGGTGTGCGTGCTGGCGACCCGCCTGGCCACCGACCGGCTGCTGCCCCGGCTCGGCCGAGCGCGGTTGGTGCTGATCGCCACGATCGTCTCGATCGTCGGATGCCTCGTCGTCGCGGTCGTGCCGTTCGTGATCGCCGCGATCGCCGGATTCGGCCTGGCCGGCGTCGCCGTCGGCGTGCTCGTGCCGGTCGCCTTCGGCGCCGCCGGTGAGCTGGATCCCGGCCACAGCGACCAGATCATCGCGCGCGTGAACATCTTCAACTACGCCGGCGCCGTCGTCGGCGCGGTCGTGGTGGGACTCCTGGCGGACGGCCCCGGCCTCGGCATCGCGTTCCTCGTTCCCGCCGTCGCACTGGGCGCGGTGCTGTTCGTGCTGCCCCGGTTCCGTGGCGGTCCGCATCCGCAGTCCGGCGGAGCCGAGTCGCACTGACGCGGCGGTGGCCGCGGCATCCCGGATCGATACCCTGTCACCGTGAAGGCAACCGTCCGCGCCCGGCCGGATGCCGGCACGCGCACACTCGCGCAGGCGGCCCGGCACGAGGAGCTGACGCTGCGGGCGCGGTGGGAGGCCACCCAGGAGACGCTGCGCGAGCGGCTCGACGAGCCGATCGAACGCGCCACGCAGCTCACGCGACGCACGATGGCGTGGTTTCCGGTGCGGGTGTGGCGGCGCTTCCTGCGCAGCAACGGATTCCTGCTCGCCGCCGGCGTCAGCTATCAATCGCTGTTCGCGTTCTTCGCCGCGCTGTACCTCGCGTTCGCTCTGGCGGGGCTGTGGCTCGGTGGCAGCGAGACGGCGATCACCGGGCTCATCACGTTCGTCAACTCCTACATTCCGGGGCTGATCAGCGACCACGGCCTGCTGACTCCCGAGCAGGTGGAAGGCGTCGCCCACAGCAGCGCGGGAGTGCTGACGATCACCGGCATCATCGCGCTGGGCGTCGTGGTGTGGACGGCGATCGGCTTCGTCACGTTCGCCCGGCGGGCGGTGCGCGACATCTTCGCGCTGCCTTTCGACGACCGCGGCTACCTGCTGCTGAAGGCGCGGGACTTCGTGGCGGCGGTGGTGTTCGGAGTCGCACTCATCGTGGGCTGGGCGCTCGGCAGCGTCGCGACGTGGGCGCTCGACAGCGTCGCTGCACTGCTCGGCCTCGAGGCCCAGACGCTGTGGTCGTTCCTGCTCGGACGCGGCGTCGTGCTCGCGGTCGCTTTCGCGCTGAACTCGGCGGCGCTGGCCGGGTTGTTCCGGTTCCTGGCCGGCACATCGCTCGGCTGGCGGACCGTGTGGCCCGGCGCGATGCTCGGCGGCGGCGCGCTCGTCGTGCTGCAGGTGGGTGCCGGCCTCGTGCTCGGATCCTCCCCCGGCAACCCGCTGCTTGCGACCTTCGCGATCTTCGTCGGGTTCCTGCTGTGGTTCCGGGTGGTCGGCGTCGTCATCCTGGTCGCCGCCGCCTGGATCGCTGTGGCCGCGGGTGATCGCGACATCCCGCTGCAGACGCAGTCCGAGCAGGAGCGGATCGCCGCCGAGCACTCGGCGCTGCTCGTCGCGGCACAGGTGCGGTTGCGCACCGCCCTGCAGGAACAGGCCACGGCGCCGTGGCACCGGGCGTGGTCGGCCTCCCGGGCGGTACGGGCGGCGCAGGAGGAGCTGGACGAGGTCGAGGCATCCGCCCCGCCGGAGGCTGTCGACGGCCACGGATAGGCTGGCGGGCGTGCCACGACGAGTGCGGATCGCATCCATCAACGTCAACGGCATCCGGGCAGCGACGCGCAAGGGCATGCTCGAGTGGCTCGCCGACGCCGATGTGGAGATCATGGCGCTGCAGGAGGTGCGGGCCTCGGCCGACGACATCGCGGTCGCCCTGCCGGGGTGGCAGATCGTCAATGACGAGGCGGTCGCCAAGGGGCGTGCCGGCGTGGCGATCGCGTCTCGGGTGGCGCCCGTCGAGACCCGCACGGTGCTCGGTCGGAAAGGCCTCGACTCGGCCGGACGGTGGATCGAGGCGGACGTCGACATCGACGGCGAAGCCGTCACGGTGGTCAGCGCGTACGTTCACAGCGGCGAAGTCGACACCCCTCGGCAGGACGCGAAGTGGGCGTTCCTGGATGCCATGCAGAAGCGGATGCCGCGCCTCGCGGCCGAATCACCGCTGGCCGTGGTCATGGGCGACCTGAACGTCGGGCACCGCGAGCTGGACATCCGCAACTGGAAGGGGAACGTGAAGAAGTCCGGGTTCCTGCCGCGGGAGCGGGCCTACTTCGACCGGTTCCTCGGACCGCGCGGCCGGAAGGTGGTCGGCGTCGACGGCTCGGTCGGCCGGGGCCTGGGCTGGGTCGACATCGGCCGCCGGTTCCACGGCGAGATCGACGGGCCGTACACGTGGTGGTCGATGATGGGCCGGGCCTTCGACAACGACGCCGGGTGGCGCATCGACTACCACCTCGCGACGCCGGAGCTGGCATCCCGGGTTACGGACTACCGGGTGGTTCGGGCCCCGTCGTGGGACACGCGGTGGAGCGACCACGCCCCGGTGGTGGTGGACTACACGCTCGGACGCTGACCCGGCCGCGACCGGGGCCGCAGGCATCCGTCCGTAAGATTGACCGGTGACGAAACCGCGCCTGTACTCCGGCATGCAGCCCTCGGCCGACTCCCTGCAGATCGGCAACTACATCGGGGCTCTCATGCAGTGGCGCGAGCTGCAGGACACGTACGACGCCTTCTTCTCGGTGGTCGACCTCCACGCGCTGACCCAGCCGAACGACCCGGCCGAACTGCGCGACAAGACCCGGCGCACCGCCGCGCAGTACATCGCGGCGGGCATCGAGCCGTCGCGCTCGACGCTGTACGTGCAGTCGCACGTGCCCGCGCATCCGCAGCTGGCGTGGATCCTGTCGACCATCACCGGCACCGGCGAGGCGAGCCGGATGACCCAGTACAAGGACAAGGTGGCGCGGTACGGCGCCGACGCGGCATCCGTCGGCCTCTTCACCTATCCGGTGCTGATGGCCGCCGACATCCTGCTGTACCAGACCGACATCGTTCCGGTCGGCGACGACCAGAGACAGCACGTGGAACTGACCCGTGATCTCGCCGAACGGTTCAACACCCGGTTCGGCCAGACCTTCCGCGTGCCCATGCCGGTGATCCAGCAGGAGACCGCTCGCATCTACGACCTGCAGAACCCGACGGCGAAGATGTCGAAGTCGTCCGAATCGGATGCCGGCACGCTCTGGCTGCTGGACGACCCCGCCGTGACGGCGCGCAAGGTCATGCGGGCCGTCACCGACTCGGAGGGGTCGGTGCGGTACGACCGCGCGACCAAGCCCGGCGTGTCGAACCTGCTCGTGATCTACGCCGCGCTGACCGGTCGCCAGATGGAATCGATCGAGGACGAGTACGTCGGCCGCGGCTACGGCGACTTCAAGAAGGGGCTCGCCGACGTCGTCGTGAACGAGTTCGGCCCGGTCCGCGCCCGTGCGCTGGCGATGCTCGACGACCCGGCCGAGCTGGACCGGGTGCTGGCATCCAACGCCGCACGGGCGTCCGAGGTCGCCGAGCGGACGCTGCAGGACGTGTACGACAGGGTCGGGCTGCTGCGCCCGGCGTGAGCCGGGGCTGCGCGGGGGCCGGTGCCGCGCGCGTGTTGGCGCATAACTCAGGCAGATCCCGGTTGTTGGTTCCTCCACAGTCAGATCCGAGCGGTTCTGCCTGAATTGTGAGACCTCACGTCGCCGAAACCACCGGGCCGCGCAAGCCGGCCCTCACCGGTGCGCGCGAACGAGCCCTCGAACGGCTGCGGCGACCGCCGCGCAATCGAACATGAGGTCCGCTGCGAGCGGCCGTAGGGTCGTGTAGCCCGCGGCAGCCGCGGCCAGATCACGGTGACGATCCTGTCGCTGCTTGGCCCAGCCTTCGTGATGAGCCTTGCTGTCGCACTCGATGATCAGCCATCCTTCGACCAGGAAGTCCACTCGGCCGACTCCTGCGATGTACGCCTGCGGCACGTATCGCAGGTTCAACTGTCGCAGGATCAGCCGCATCATGGTCTCCGGTCCCGATTCGGCGATCCCGTCGCAGAGTCGGAAGATAACCCCGTAACGCTCGGGAAGCCACTCGAAAGCGCTGCGCAACTCCGCCTTCGTCATGAGGCCCCGGTACAGAATGCTGTCCAGTGTCGCGACCGCCGCTCGTGGTTCCTGGCACCGGACCGCCTGCAGGACCGCGTCGATGAGGCCGACCGTCGCCAAGGAGCCGGGGTCGGCGCGACACGGCCACCAGTGCAGACGCACACTGCGGCGGTCGGACTCGGCGAACCGGCGAGACGGGTCGTCCGGCGATCGCAACCGCGACATCGACCGCGGCAGGTGCACATGAAGCCTCGACGCGTCGAGGACGAACACCTCCAGTAGCGCCAGTAGCGACACGCACGCGAGTCGCCCGCCGATCCGGACAGCGCGGTCGATGCCGTGCCCGGAAGCCATCATGTAGCGATCCCGACGCACTCGAACGAGCCGGCCATCGGCGACCGCCCTCGTGATCTGCTTGGGACGCCACCCTCGAGCCAGCAGATCCGCTCGAGCGAGGACCACCTCACCGTGCACCGGGCTGGCATCCATCCCTGCAGGATCCGCGAGCCGCAACACGAACGGGAGCGAGAGGGAGGATCGGTGGGTAACCCGACGAGCGTCCGGGGCTGTGCAGGAGGGGAAGCCCGGGCGCACAACTCCGGCAGGATGCCGCCTCGGCGGGCTTCGGCGCAGTTGTGCAACCTCGCAGCCTGAGTTGTGCGCCACGGACCTGCGCGGCGGACGGCTAAGGTGGCGACCGTGGAACCGGTGGTCTTGCGCATCGAGCGCGTGGTGCTGTCGATACCTGTCGAGAACGACATCGATGCGATCCACGCCGCGTGCCAGGATCCGGACATCCCGCGCTTCACGACCGTGCCGTCGCCGTACGAGCGGCAGGATGCGGAGGAATTCGTCGCGAAGGTCGCAGATACCTGGGCCCAGGGGCACGACCGCACCTGGGCGATCCGCCACCGTGACGAGCTCGCCGGGATGATCGGCTTCTACCGGGTCGGTGACGGCGCAGCCGAGATCGGATACTGGATGGCCCGGGATGCCAGGGGCCGAGGCCTGCTCACCGAAGCCGCCCAGGCCCTGGTGGGCTGGGGCTTCGCGGACGACGGCATGGGACTGCAACGCATCGAGTGGCGCGCCGTGGTCGGCAACCTCGCGTCCGCACGCGTGGCACAGCGCCTCGGCTTCCGATACGAAGGGATGCTACGACTCGGTCTGCACAGCCCGCGCGGCCGAGACGACGGGTGGATCGCCGGGCTACTGGCCACCGACGAGCGGTCGCCGCAGCCGTGGCCGCCGCTCGACACCGCGCCCCGACCGAGCGTCGGCGGTGCGTGACAGGATGGATGGATGCCCGAGATGCCCGAGGTTCAGGGCCTCGTGGAGTTCCTCCGCGGGCGCCTGACCGGCCATACCGTCACCCGCGTCACCGTGGCGGCGATAGCGGCGCTGAAGACCTACGACCCGCCGATCCAGGCGCTGCAGGGCGCGCAGGTCACCGGCGTCGAGCGTCACGGGAAGTTCCTCGACGTCTCGACCACGTCCGCCACCGGCACCCCGCACCTGATCTTCCACCTCGCCAAGGCCGGTTGGCTGCGGTGGTACGACGCCGTGCCGGGCACGCTGATCAAACCCGGCCGAACGCCGATCGCGCTGCGCGTCGTGTTCGACGACGGGTCCGGCTTCGACCTCACCGAGGCCGGTACGAAGAAGTCGCTCGCCGTGTATGTCGTGCGCGACCCGGCGGATGTGCCCGGCGTCGCCCGCCTCGGCCCCGACCCGCTGGATGCCGGCTTCGACCGCAGCACCCTCGCGGATCTTCTCTCGGGCCGGCGCACGCAGATCAAGGGCGTGTTGCGCGACCAGGAGATCATCGCCGGCGTCGGCAACGCCTACTCCGACGAGATCCTGCACGCCGCGAAGATGTCGCCGTATGCACTGGCGTCCAGCCTCACCGACGCCGACATCGACCGGCTCTACGCCGCGATGAACGACACGCTGACCGAAGCGGTGGATGCCGCATCCGGCAAACCGCCCGCCGAGCTCAAGGACGCCAAGCGCCGCGGCATGGAAGTCCACGGCCGCCGCGGCGAGGCTTGCCCGGTGTGCGGCGACACGGTGCGAAGCGTCTTCTTCGCTGACAACTCGCTCGAATACTGCGCGACGTGCCAGACGGGCGGAAAGGTGCTCGCCGACCGCCGGCTGTCGCGGCTGCTGAAGTAGCGCGAAGCGGGATGAACCTTCCGCGGGCCGCATCGGGTTCGGCGGGAGCCGGCCGAAGGCCGGCGGGGGAATGGCCCGGAAGGGGCGCGCCGCGAAGCGGCCCTCAGGACTCAGACGTGCCCATCAAGGTGCGCGCATCCTCATCCACCCAGTCGAGGGACTTCGACACCGCCTTCTGCCACTGCCGGTAGCGGCGCTCTCGCTCGCCGGCCGGCATCCGCGGTTCGAAGCGCACATCCTCCCGCCACTGCGCGCGGAGGTCGTCGAATCCCGACCACACCCCGATCGCCAGTCCCGCCGCGTAGGCCGCGCCGAGCGCGGTCGTCTCGACCACGCGGGGCCGCACGACGGGAAGGCCCAAGATGTCGGCCTGGAACTGCATCAGCAGGTCGTTCCGCGTCATCCCACCGTCGACGCGCAGCTCCTCGAGCACCCGCCCCGTGTCGGCCGCTGCCGCCTCGATGACGTCACGGGTCTGGAACGCCGTGGACTCCAGCGCGGCGCGGGCGATGTGCGCGGCGGTCACATACCGCGTCATCCCGACCAGCGCACCACGCGCATCGGGGCGCCAGTACGGCGCGAACAACCCCGAGAACGCGGGCACGAAGTACGCACCGCCGTTGTCGTCCACGGATGCCGCGAGCGTCTCGACATCCTCGGACCGGTGGATGATGCCGAGGTTGTCCCGAAGCCACTGCACGAGCGATCCGGTCACCGCGATCGACCCCTCCAGCGCGTACCGAGCCGGATCGTCGCCGCACCGGTAAGCGACCGTGGTGATCAGTCCGTGCTGCGAGCGGACCAGGTCCGCGCCGGTGTTGACGAGGAGGAAGTTCCCGGTGCCGTAGGTGTTCTTCGACTCGCCGGCGTCGAACGCGGCCTGTCCGAACGTCGCCGCCTGCTGGTCGCCGAGGATGCCGGCGATCGGCACGCCGCGCACGACCTCGGGCACCACCGCATCGGCGAAGACCCCGGATGACGACCGGATCTGCGGCAGCATCGCCCGCGGGATGTCCCACGTCGCCAGCAGCTCGTCCGACCAGTCGAGCGTGCGCAGGTCCATCAGCAGGGTCCGGCTGGCGTTGGTGACGTCGGTGACGTGGATGCCGCCACGCCCCCCGCCGGTGAGGTTCCACACCACCCAGGTGTCCGGCGTGCCGAACAGTAGATCGCCGCGGTCGGCGGCCTCGCGCGCGCCGGGCACGTTGCGCAGGATCCACGCCAGCTTGGAGGCCGAGAAGTAGGTGGCCAGGGGCAGGCCCGTGGCATCCGCGAACCGGTCGGCACCTCCCTCCGCGGCGAGCTTGTCGATCGCGGGCTGCGTGCGCGTGTCCTGCCAGACGATGGCGTTGCAGATCGGGCGTCCGGTGTGCCGATCCCACACGATCGCGGTCTCGCGCTGGTTCGTCACGCCGATCCCGGCGATGTCGCGCGCCGACAGCCCGGCGGCTGACAGCACCGCGGAGACCGCCCATTCCGTGTTGGTCCAGATCTCGACGGGGTCGTGCTCGACCCACCCCGCCCGCGGAAACACCTGCTCGTGCTCGCGCTGCACGGCCGACACGACCGAGCCGCTCGCGTCGAACACGATCGCTCGGGTGGAGGTGGTGCCCTGGTCGATCGACAGCACGTGATCGGGCACGGGCAACCTCCGGTGGTTTCGACGCGCCGGCGGGGCCGGGCTACTCGACCACCGTAACCGTGCCGGTATCGGGTCGCGATGCACCGTCGCCGCTCGAGTTCCCCCGTGCAACACCGGGATATCCGGACCCGGTGTCGGGCTGCCAGGTCGGGTCGGCCGCATGCACCGCGGCGAGCCCGCGCCGCACCTCGGTGTCGCGGCGCACGGTGTCCCACCCGAGGGTTTCGCCGATGACCGACGCGATCTCGGCGGCCGCCGCCTGCGTCGCACCACCGAGGAAGGCGAGGCTCGTGCGGCGCAGCAGCATGTCGTCCAGATGCACGACCGCCTCGGTCGCGGCGAGGTGACGCAGCTCGGCGGTGCTGTATTCCGGCGCGGCGGCCAGGCCAGCGTCATCCGGATCGGCGGTGATCGCCGCGATCACCTCGGCCGCGACCGTGCCGTAGCGGTCGAGCAGGACGGCCGCGCGGTCGTAACCGAGGCGCCCCCGGTGAGAGTCGATCCACTGGCGCCGTGCCCGCTCGCTCGTGGGGTAGCCGCGTCCGCCACCGATGGCAACGCCCTTCGTCGAGCGCCGCCGCGGCCGCGCGAGCAGCTCC
Source organism: uncultured Microbacterium sp. (assembly GCA_964243215.1). GTDB lineage: Bacteria > Actinomycetota > Actinomycetes > Actinomycetales > Microbacteriaceae > Microbacterium. Next base: position 9,755 of record CAXTES010000013.1, read on the forward strand.
AGAGCGCGGTCGGTGAGGTGCTCGGCCGACGCGCGGAACGTGGTCCACTTGCCGCCCACGAGACTCAGGACCGTGGCATCCGTCCGTCCGGCCAGCTGCGCGGTCTCGATGCGGTAGTCGCGCGAGACGAACCCGGGCGCGAGGTCGCCGTGGCCGGGCAGTGGGCGCACGCCGGCGAAGCGGTAGACGATGCGGCCGCGGTCCACCACGATGTCGGGCAGCACCTGACCGATCAGGTCGATGAAGTAGTCGACCTCGGCTTCGGTGCACACGACGGGGTCGGCCATGTCGTGCTCGAGGTCGGTGGTGCCCACCAGCACCCGGCCCTTGAGCGGGTAGATGAGCACGATGCGGCCGTCCTCGTTCTCGAAGAACAGCTCGCGGCCGCCCGTGGCGGCCAGCAGCTCCGGCGAGTCGAGCACGATGTGCGACCCCTTCGTGCCGCCCATGTAGGCCGTCGAATCGCCCAGCGCCGCGTTTGTGATGTCGGTCCAGGGGCCCGAGGCGTTGATGACGACGGATGCCGCGAAGACCGCCTCCTCGCCGGTGACCGTGTCGCGGATCACCACGCGCCCGTCGTCGACGCCGGCCGCCGCGGTGTAGTTGGCGGCGCGGGCGTTGTCGCCGCCGGCGGCGGTCCCATCGCGCAGCACGTCCAGCGCGAGGCGTTCCGGGTCGTGCAGTGAGGCATCCCAGTAGGTCGCGGTGTACTTCACGGCCGGGTTCAGCTGCGGCAGCTGGGCGAGCGACCGACGGCGGCCGTGGAAGGTGTGGCGCGGCACGCGTCCGCCTTCGCGCGAGAACGAGTCGTAGATGACCAGGCCGATCTTGATCAGCGCCGCGCCGCGCTCGGTGGTGGCTCCGGAGCCGTGGCGGAGGAACCGCAGCGGCGCGCCGAGCACTCCGGAGAACGTCGAGAAGATCGGGATGGTCGTCTGCAGCGGACGCACGTAGTGCGGCGCGATCCGCAGCAGTCCGTTGCGCTCGGTCACCGCTTCGTGCACGAGCCGGAACTCGCCGTTCTCGAGGTAGCGGATGCCGCCGTGGATCATGTGGGACGACGCCGCCGATGCACCGCTGCAGAAGTCGCCGCGTTCGACCAGAGCCACGTCGACACCCTGCATCGCCAGGTCGCGGAAGGTGGCGAGGCCGTTGATGCCGCCGCCGATGATCAGGACGTCGGCGTACGGCCGAGCAGCGAGTGCACCGAAGCCGGTGGGTCGCAGATGCGCCATGTTCTCCCCCGATACCAGGCTACGGCGCGCCGGATGCGGTGGCGCTGACCGTCGATCCATGTCACGGAATGAATCGGATGTCGCGGCGTTGACTACAATCGAGAGCATCAACGTGCTCCGGGGTCGGTGAGAATCCGAACCGGCGGTGAGAGTCCGCGAGCCGAGGCATCCCGCATCCGATCGGATGCGCGCCGACGCTGATCCGGTGGAATTCCGGAACCGACGGTGATGCGGTGGCCAACCACCGCTAGTCCGGATGGGAGGCAGCACAACGGTGACGCGTGCGAGCGCGGCATCGATGCAGGCGTACCCCGGGGCCGGACGGGACGACGGCACATGGGGTACAGCGACTTCGAGGACGCGGCGATGCGCCGCGCGCTCGACCTCGCCCGCCGGGGTCCGCGCGGCGTGAACCCGCAGGTGGGTGCGGTGCTGCTGTCGCCCGAGGGCGAGGTGCTGGCCGAGGGGTGGCATCGCGGGGTGTCCACGGCGCACGCCGAGGTCGACGCGCTGTCCAAGCTCGCGCCCGGCGCCGCCCGCGGGGCGACGGCGGTGGTGACCCTCGAGCCGTGCAATCACACCGGCAATACCGGACCGTGCAGCGTGGCCTTGATCGAGGCCGGCGTCGCGCGGGTGGTGTACGCGATCGACGACCCGGGCCGCGAGTCCGGCGGCGGTGCGCAGCGGCTTCGTCAGGCGGGCGTCGAGATCGTTTCCGGCTTGCGGTGCGACGAGGCCGAGGACCTGCTCGATTCGTGGCTGACCGTGCAACGCCTGGGCCGGCCGTTCGTCACCGTCAAATGGGCGCAGAGCCTCGACGGCCGAGCGGCCGCGGCCGACGGTACGAGCCAGTGGATCACCGGCCCCGACGCGCGCGTCTCGGTCGGCTACGAGCGCGCGAGAGCCGACGCGATCGTCGTGGGTACCGGTACCGTGCTCGCCGACGACCCGGCGCTGACCGCGCGCGACCACGAGGGCGCGCTGCTGCCGGACCAGCCCGTGCCGGTGGTGATCGGGTCTCGTGAGGTACCGATGGATGCCGCGATCCGCCGGCATCCGCATCCGCCGCTGTTCTTCCCCGACCCGCGGACGGCGCTCGACGAGCTTCGTGCCCGCGGAATGCACCGGGTGTTCGTCGAGGGCGGGCCGACCCTGGCATCCGCGTTCATCGGTGCCGGGCTCTTCGACGAGTGTCTCGTGTTCATCGCCCCCGTCATCCTCGGCGGCGGCCGTCTCGCGATCGGGGACGTCGGCGTCGGCACACTGAGCGAGGCATGGCGACTGGAGCGCGGCGGCGTGATGAGTTTCGACGGTGGCGACATCCTCGTCGTGGCAACACCCCGCGTGCACTCTCGCGAACCCGACGTGCACTCTCGCGAACCCGACGTGCACTCTCGCGAGGCGCTGGACGGAGGGGGCGACTGATGTTCACCGGGATCGTCGAGGAGATCGGGGCCGTGACCGAGGTCGCGGCATCCGGCGATGGGGTGCGACTGACGGTGCGGGCGCCCAAGGCGGTGTCGGATGCCGCGCACGGCGACTCGATCTCGGTCAGCGGCGTGTGCCTCACCGTGGTCGACCGGGGCGAGGACTGGTTCATCGCGGACGTGATGCAGCAGACGCTCGACATGTCGACGCTCGACGGCGTTGCGCCCGGCCGCCCGGTGAACCTCGAGCGCGCGACCGCGGCGCACGGTCGGCTCGGCGGGCACGTCGTGCAGGGCCACATCGACGGCACCGGCCAACTGCTCGATGTGCGCCCCGGCGATCAGTGGCGGGTGCTGCGCATCGGCCTGCCGGAGGATCTTGCACCGCTCGTCGTCGACAAGGGCTCGATCGCCGTCGACGGCGTCTCGCTCACCGTCAGTGCGGTGAGCGATCCCGCCGAGCCGGAGCAGTGGTTCGAGGTGTCGCTGATCCCCGAGACGCTGGCGGCCACGACGCTCGGCGCCCGGACCGTAGGCGATCGCGTGAACCTCGAGACCGACGTCCTGGCGCGCCACGTGCAGCGCCTCCTGGCATTTCCTCCGACGGCGCATCCTGCCGTCCCGACCGAAGGAGGCTCCCGATGAGCCTTTCCCCCATCGATGACGCGATCGAGGCGCTGCGCGCCGGCCGACCCGTCATCGTCGCCGACGACGAGAACCGCGAGAACGAGGGTGACGTCATCCTCTCCGCCGAACTGGCGACGCCGGAATGGATCGCCTGGACCGTCCGCTGGTCCAGCGGCTTCCTGTGCGCGCCGATGCCCGCCGAGTGGGCTGACCGGCTCGACCTGCCGCCGATGGTCGCGGTGAACGAAGACGCCCGCGGCACCGCCTACACCGTGAGTGTGGATGCCGCCGACCGGATGTCGACGGGCATCAGCGCCGCCGACCGCTCGCACACGCTGAACGTCTTGGCCGATCCGCAGTCGACCCCGGGCAGCGTCATCCGTCCCGGGCACGTCCTGCCGCTTCGGGCGGTCGACGGCGGCGTGCGCGAGCGCGGCGGGCACACCGAGGCGGCCGTCGAGCTGATGCGCCTGGCCGGACTCGCGCCCGTCGGCGCGATCGCGGAGGTCGTCGCCGAGGACGGCAGCATGATGCGCCTGCCCGGGCTGCTCGAGCTCGGCGAGCGCGAGGGCATCCCGGTCATCACGATCGAGCAGCTGGTCGGTCACCTGGACCGCGTCCAGCCGCATACGACCTCGCCGCTGGCCCCCCACCGCCGGCGGGTGAGCCTGCGGGCGGAGGCGACCGTACCGACCGCGCACGGCAGCTTCCGTTTCCTGGCGTACAAGGACCGCACCACCGGCACCGACCACATGGCGGTCGTCTCGGGAGAGCTGACCGAGGATGCCCCGCTCGTGCGGGTGCATTCGGAGTGCCTCACCGGCGAGGCGTTCGGCTCGCTCAAATGCGAGTGCGGCCCGCAGCTGGAGGCCGCGCTCGACGCGATCGAGCAGGACGGCGGCGTCGTCGTCTACATGCGCGGCCACGAGGGCCGCGGCATCGGGCTCATCAACAAGCTGCGCGCCTACAGCCTGCAGGAGCGCGGCCTCGACACCGTCGACGCGAACCTCGCCCTGGGTCTGCCCGCCGACGCCCGCGACTACGCTGCGGCAGCGGGCATCCTCGCCGACCTCGGCGTATCGCGGCTGCGGCTGCTGACCAACAACACCGACAAGGTGAATCAGCTGCGCGAGCTCGGCCTGGACATCGTCGAGCAGGTGCCGCTGCTGGTCGGCATCGGGCCGAACAACCACCAGTACCTCACGACCAAGCGCGACCGGATGGGCCACATCATCGCGGAGGAGGACCTCGCCGAAGCCCTCGAGGCGATGCGCGAAGGCGCCGGCGCGTGAGCGGGAGGGGCGCGCCGATCACCGGCGGGACGGATGCCGGCGGCCTCACGATCGTCGTCGTCGCGGCGGGGTGGCACGAGGTGATCACCGACGGGCTGATCGCCGGCGCCTCGCGCACCCTGGAGGCATCCGGCGCGTCGTGGCGTCTCGTGCGGGTGCCGGGGTCTTTCGAACTGCCCGTCGCCGCCAAGACCGCGCTGGATGCCGGAGCCGACGCGGTGGTCGCGCTCGGGGTGATCATCCGCGGCGGCACCCCGCACTTCGAGTACGTGTCGTCAGCGGCCACCGACGGCCTGACGCGGGTCGCACTGGACACCGGCAAACCCGTCGGGTTCGGCGTGCTGACCCTCGACGACGAGCAGCAGGGTCTGGATCGAGCCGGCCTGCCCGGCTCGACCGAGGACAAGGGCGCCGAGGCCGCGGATGCCGCGATCCGCACCGCGCTGGTATTGCAGGGGTTGCGCGCGCCGCTCGGCTGACCGCCGTCCCGCCCGGCCCGGGGTTGCGAAATCAGGAGAAACGGCGGATTCAGGGGGCTTCGCCGCCGATCATCCTGATTCGGTCGATTCTCCTGAATCGGCGGCGGCGGTCCTCGGTAATGACGGTCCGCGCCCAGTCGAGGACGCTCCTAGTCGAGGAACAGCGCGCGCAGCCGCTTGGTCGTGAAGACGAGACCGACCGCGATCATCGCCAGGTAGTACAGAATGTGCCCCAGCATCGCGACGGTCAGCACCCCGGTGGTCAGGCCCCGGATGAGCTCGACGCCGTGCCACAGCGGGAACACCATGACGATCGTCTGCACCCAGTCGGGGTAGACCGTGATGGGGTAGAAGGTCGCGGAGAACAGGAACATCGGCAGCAGCGCGAAATTGATCCAGTCCATGTGCTGGAACGTCTTCATGTAGCTGGTGACGGCCATCCCGAGACTCGCGAACCCGAAGGCGATGAGCAGGACCGCCGGGATGGCGAGGATCGCCGTCCACGCGAGGTTCAGGCCGAGCACCTGCATGATGATCATGAAGCCGGTCGCGTACAGCAGCCCCCGCAGCAGGGCGTAGAGGATCTCCCCGAGTGCCACGTCGAGCGGACCGAGCGACGTAGCCAGCATCCCCTCGTAGAGCTTGCCGTAGTTGAGCTTGAAGAAGACGTTCCACGTCGAGTCGTAGATCGCGCCGTTCATGGCGGACACCGCCAGCAGCGCGGGCGCGATGAAGGCGCCGTACGGCACGTCCACGCCGCCCGACGTCTGCACGTCGCCGATCAGCGACCCCAGCCCGATGCCCATCGAGGCGAGGTAGAACACCGGCTCGAAGAAGCCGGACAGCACGACGATCCAGCTCGACGAGCGCGCCGCGATGAAACCGCGCTGCACCACGGCGCCCGGGTTGCCCGCCCACAGCGCCCGGACGCTGCCGCGGCGGATCGCGGCATCCGTCACCGTGCCGGCCGTCATCGGGCGAGCCTCCGCTCGAAGATGCGGTGGCCGGCGACGACGCCGATGACGATCAGGGCGAGCAGGTATCCGATGTGCACGACGACCGTCAGCGGATCGGCGGGCGTGCCGTACGTGACGATCCGCCCGAGTTCGGTCGCGTGCCACAGCGGCGACACCCAGCCGATCCACTGCAGCCACGCCGGCAGGACACCGAGCGGGTAGAAGGTGCCGGAGAACAGGAACATCGGCATGAAGATGAGCCGCTGCACGAGCGGGATCTGCCCCTTGTCGTCCTCGAGCGACGCTGCGTACGCCATGAGGGGGATGCCGAACGCGAGACCGGCCGCGACGCCGATGACGATCGTGATCCAGCCGGTCGCCGGAGCCGGTACCGCGCCGAAGATCCAGATGAACAGGTAGTACGCCGACACCGCCACCGTCATCCGCGCCGCCGCGCCGAAGACGACGCCGTTGGCGATCTGCGGCGCCGACAGCGGCGACGCGTTGAAGCCGTAGAAATACCGGCGCCACTTGAATCCGGCCATCACCGGGTAGGTGAACTCCTCGGATGCCACGGCCAGAGCGGCGGTCATCAGCAGGGCGGGAGCGACGAACACCAGGTAGGGCACCGGTTGCCCGTCGACGACGATCGGCTCGCCGATCAGCGCGGCGAGACCCACCGCGAGGCCGAGCAGATACAGGATCGGCTGTCCGAGCGCGCTGACGATGATCGTCCAGCCGTACGCGCGCATCGCGCGGACCATGTGCTCGGTGACGTACCACGATCCGAGAACGCGCGGCTTGCGCCCCCATGTCATCGCCTCGGCGCGCAGTTCGTCGATTCCGGGGTGCGGTGAGGCTACGGATGCCCCGGCTCGAGGCATCCGCTCGCCGTCCGGATCGACCGGCCCGGGCACCGACTGCGACGTCACTCGATCAGCGACCTTCCGGTCAGGCGCAGGAAGACATCCTCCAGGCTCGAGCGCCGCACCAGGGAGGTCACCGGTTCGAGACCGGTCGAGGTCACGCGGTCCAGCGCCGCCTCGCCGTCGTCGGCGTACACGAGGATGCGGTCGGGCAGAACTTCGACGCGGTCGCCGATGCCCTGCAGCCGGGGTGCGAGCTGTTCGTTGCGCGCCGAACCGAACCGCACCTCGAGCACCTCGCGGCTGGAGTACTCGCGGATCAGGGACGCGGGCGTGCCCTCCGCCATGATGCGGCCGTTGTCGACCACGATGAGGCGGTCGCACAGCTGTTCGGCCTCGTCCATGTAGTGGGTGGTCACGACCAGGGTCGTGCCGCGCTCCTTGAGCCGGAAGAGGCGGTCCCACAGCACGTGCCTCGCCTGCGGGTCCAAGCCGGTGGTCGGTTCGTCCAGCAGCAGGATGCGCGGGTCGTTGATGAGGCCGCGCGCGATCGTCAGGCGCCGCTTCATGCCGCCGGACAGCTGGTCGACCTTGCTCTTGGCCTTGTCTTCCAGGGCGGCGAACGCGAGCAGCTCGTCGGCCTTCTGGGCGCACACGCGACCGGACAGGCCGAAGTAGCGGCCGTAGATGTAGAGGTTCTCGCGGGCGTTCAGCTCACCGTCGAGGTTGTCCTGCTGGGGCACGACGCCCAGACGCGAGCGGATCTCCGGTCCGTACCGGTCAGGGTCCAGTCCCAGGATGCTCAGCGTGCCGCTCGAGCGGGTCGACACCGCCCCGATCATCTTCATGGTGGTCGACTTGCCGGCGCCGTTGGGCCCGAGAAGACCGAAGGACTCCCCGGCCGCCACCTCGAACGACAGCCCGTCGACGGCCAGCAGGTCGGGCTTGCCCTTGACTCTGTAGGCCTTGACGAGGTTCTCGGCGAGGATCACGGCATCGGGCACCGGTCAACTGTAGCCGTGGCATCCGACACCGGCTCGGGCTGGACGGCGGCCGCTCAGCGGATGCCGCTGCGCGCGAAACCCTGGATGAAGTACCGCTGGAAGACGATGAACAGCACGATCATCGGCGTGACGTTCAGCAGTGCGAAGGCCATCGTGCTGCCGTAGTCGGGCCCGTTCTCGCTCTGCAGGTACAGCAGGCCGATGGGCAGCGTGAACAGTTCGTTCTCTTTCAGGGCGATGAGCGGCCACGCGAAGTCGTTCCACGAGGCCAGCAGGGTCATGAAGAACAGCACCGCCAGCAGCGGACGCGACAACGGCAGCACGACCGACCAGAAGACCCGCAGGTGGCCGGCACCGTCGAGCCGCGCGGCCTCGATGAGGTCCCGCGGGATGCCGAGCATGAACTGCCGGGCCAGGAACAGGCCGAACGCGCTCGCGGCGGTCGGCAGGATGACGGCCCAGTAGCTGCTGTACAGCCCCAGCGCGGTCACCAGCCGGAACAGCGCCACCATGATGACCTGCACCGGCAGCGTGAGTGTGCCCAGCGCGATGAAGAACAGCACCGTCGAGCCGCGGAAACGCAGATGCGCGAACGCGTAGCCGGCGAGGGTGTTCAGCGTCACGGTCAGCAGCGCCACGGCGAGGGCGATCGCGACCGAGTTCATGAACCAGGTCCCGACCGGGAAGTTCGCGAAGATGCGCTCGAAGTTCTCGAGCGTGAGGGCGGTGGGAATCAAGCGCAGCGTTCCGCCGAGCAGATCCTGACGTCGCGTCAGAGCCACCGCGAGCATCCAGTACAGCGGGAACAGCACGACGACCGCGATCACGCTCGCGGCGGCCAGTCGAAGCACCTTGCCGCGCATCGCCCGCCCCCGCCGGCGGGTCGGCGACACGGGCGGAGCGGCCGTCGAGGTCGCCGCGGCCGTGGTGACCGCGCTCATTCGGTCAGGTCCCTCGTCCGGTCGGTGCGCCAGCGCACCACGATGAAGATGATCGCGAAGATCAGCAGCGCCACGCCGATCGCGGCGGCGTAGCCCTGATCGCGCACGACGAATCCGCGGTCGTATGCGTACGTCACGAGCACGTTCGTGGCGTTCTGCGGACCGCCGCCGGTCAGCACGAAGACGATGTCGAACACCTGGAACGAGTAGATGACGTTGATCACGACGAGGAAGAAGGATGCCGGTCCGAGCAGCGGAACGGTGATCGAACGGAGGCGCTGCCAGCCGGTGGCACCGTCGAGCATCGCGGCCTCGTGCAATTCCGGTCCGATGCCCTGCAACCCGGCGAGGTAGATCAGCATGTTGAATCCGACGCGCCACCACAGCGTCACCAGCACGACGGAGGCGAACGCGGCGACAGGTCCGGACTGCCAGTTCACGCCGGGCAGGCCCACGAAGCGGAGCAGATCGTTGAGCAGCCCGACGTTCTCATCGAACATCAGCAGTCCGATGAGCGCCGTCGCGACGCCGGACACCGCCATCGGCATGATGAGGATGGAACGGAAGACGGGCCGCGCCGGAAGCGCCGAGTTCATCAGGAGTGCGGCGCCGAGTCCGAGACCCATCGACAGCGGGGTCACGATGAGGGTGAACAGCAGGGTGTTGACCGTGGCCCGCCAGAATCCCGGGTCCGAGATCAGTCGGGCGTAGTTCGCGAATCCGGCGAAGGTGCCGGTGCCGAAGCCGTTGGTGGACTCGAAGCTGATGCCGACCGCCCACAGCAGCGGCAGCAGCACGAACAGGCCGAGCATCAGCATGTTCGGCGCGATGAAGCCGTAGGCGGCGAGGGACTCGCCGACGAAGCGACGACGACGCGTCGGCACGGCGGTGCCGGCAGTCGCGCCGGTCGCGGTCATCCGCTGACAGCCGTTGTGATGCCCGACGCGAGCGCAGTCACGGTCGCCTCGGTGTCCTGACCGCCGACGAACGCCAACTCGAGCTGGTCTTTGAGGACGGCGATGATCTTGGACATGTTCGGCGACGCCACCTGACCCGAATCGCTCGCCTGCACGGTGCTGGCCTGCCCCACGAAGACGCTGGACAGGTCGGGACGCACCGCGAAGTCGATGCCGCTGTCGACGAGATCCTTCCGGGTGGGCAGCAGGGAGGCTCCGGCGCAGAAGTCGCGCATCTGCTCCTCCTGCGTCATGTGGTCGAAGAACGCCGCGATGAGGTCGGCTCGAGGTTCGGCGGCCTTCGTGGCGACCAGCGCGTTGCCGCCGAAGTCGCTGCCCTGCCGCGCGTTCTGCAGCGCGAACGTCGCGCCCCAGTCGTCGTTGAGGGCGCTCTGGGCGTCCGGGATCGCGAACGCTCCGGAGAACACCATGGCGGTCGTGGAGTTGTAGAAGTTGTTGGCGGCGTAGGTCGTGGACTTGACCGAGTCGTTCGCAGGCACGAACCCCTGCGAGAAGAAGGATCTGCTGAACTCGACGGCCTCGCGACCGGCATCCGAGTCGATGGCGGCCTCATCGAGCCCTTCGTTGAGGAAGCGCCCGTCGGATTGGAAGAGCAGGCTCAGCCATCGCGTCACGCCGTTGCCCTGCCAGTTGTAGCCGAACGGGTACTTAGACGGGTCCTGCTGTGCACGCAGCTTCTGCGCGAGGGCCGTGAACTCGTCCCACGTCCAGGCGTCGTCGAGCTGGGTCGGCACGCTGGACACGCCCGCCGCGGCCAGGGCGGACTTGCTGTAGAGGATCACCGACGTGTCGGTGTGGTGGGGAATGCCGTAGGGCTTGCCCCCGTTCTGGACGGCCGCCCACGCCTGCGGGGTGAACCGGTCGGCGAAGTCGCTCGGCAGAGTCGCGCTCAGATCCAGCAGCTGGCCCTGTCCGGCGTACGCGCCGAACGTGTAGTACGGCACCCGGAACACGTCCGGCGGATTGCCGGCCTGCAACTGGGCGTCGATGTTCGTGAACATCTGCTCATAGGGGACCGCGTTCAGGGTGACATTCGCGCCGCTGTTGGCCTGCTGAAAGCTGTCGATCGAGCTCTTGAAGCCGGCCAGCTCGGCGTCGGTGCCCCACGTGGTGAAGGTGATCGTGCCGGCGCTCGGATTCGGCTTCGACGACGACGGTACGAATCCGCATCCGCTGAGCAGCGCGAGACCTCCCGCCGCTCCCGCAACGGTCAGGAATTGCCGCCTCGTCACATCCATGAAGATGCCCTTTCTCCGGGTGGAGCGGCGAGGCTCCCGGCGTGATGCGCCGTGCGAGCAGATTGTCGTGGAGCCGCATCCGGCGGCAATGGGATGACACCGGCGCGGTTTTCGTTTACCCTCCCGCGGGTCGGGCGTCGATGGTCCGCGGCGTCTTATCCACAGGTGGCCGAAAGGTCCGGCGACAACACCGTTCGCACACGCACTCCCCCGACAACGCCGAACCCATCACCCTCCCACCCCGACTCGCCCTCCACTACACCTGGAACCACAACCCCCCACCCGACAGACGATTCCGACCGGCCGCGTGATCCGTTCGCAATGCCGAGCCCCTGTCTTGACTGCGTTCACGCGTGACGCCGGGTGACGCCGGGCGGGGCTGAGCGACACCGCGCGGCTACGATCGCGGAGTGAGCATCAACCCCCCGTTCCGTGCCGACATCGTCGGCAGTTTCCTTCGTCCCGACGCCCTCAAGCAGGCCCGAGCACGCCGCGCTGCGGGAGAGATCGACGCGGACGAACTGACCGCGATCGAGGATGCCGAGATCTCGGCACTCATCGTCAAAGAAGCCGACAACGGCCTGCCGTTGGCCACCGACGGCGAGTTCCGCCGGTCGTGGTGGCACTTCGACTTCTTCGGCTACCTCGACGGCGTCGACATCGTCGAACTCGACCACGGCATCCAGTTCCAGGGCGTGCAGACCAAGCCCCGCGGCGTCCAGGTCAGCGGGCCGATCCGCTTCCCCGACACCCACCCGTTCCTGCAGCACTTCCGATTCTTGAAGGAGCGACTCGAACAGACGACCGGCGCCGTGCCGAAGTTCAGCATCCCGGCACCGACCGTGCTGGACTTCCGCCTCGAGCCCGGACACCTCGACACGTCGACATACGAGAACCGCGAGGCGATCGTCGACGACCTCGTCGCGGCGTACCGCGACGCGGTCACGGCGTTCTACGACGCCGGAGCGCGCTATCTCCAATTCGACGACACCGCGTGGGCTTACCTGTGCTCCGACGTCGAGCTGGCCAAAGCCCGAGACCGCGGCATCGACACCGACGGCATCGCGCAACGGTATGCGACGCTGCTGAACCGGGTGCTCGACGGCAAGCCGGACGACCTCGTCGTCACGACGCACGTGTGTCGCGGCAACTTCCGCTCGACGTGGATCGCCTCCGGCGGCTACGAGCCGGTGGCCGAACAGCTGCTGGGCGAGACCCGGTACGACGGGTACTTCCTCGAGTACGACAGCGAACGCGCCGGCGGCTTCGAGCCGCTGCGCTTCCTCCCGGAAGGCGACAAGACCGTCGTGCTCGGTCTCATCACCACCAAGACCGGTCAGCTCGAGGAGCCCGGCGCGGTTCACGCGCGCATCGACGAGGCATCCGCTTTCGTTCCTCTCGAGCAACTCGCACTGAGTCCGCAATGCGGCTTCGCCTCCACGGAGGAAGGCAACGTGCTCACCGAGGACGAGCAGTGGGCGAAGATCCGAGAGGTCGTGGAGGTCGCCGCCGACGTGTGGCGCTGAAACGCGCAGCCACCGCGAGCGTTCCTACTCGGACTCCTCCTTCGCGTCGGACTTGCCGTACGGCTCGCCGCGCAGGGCGGCGGCGTCGATCCCCTCCTGATCCTCGACGAACGGCGTGCCATGCGTGTGGAACGTCGGGACGGTCTTCATCCCCCACGCCTGGCCCTTCGCCCGCTCGGCCTGGCTCCATTCCACGACCGGCCAGTCCGGGTCCAGGATCAGCCGGGCGCCTGCGTTGGCCAGCTCGACCCGGTTGCCGCCGGGCTCCCACACGTAGATGAAGAACGTCTGGTTGATCGCGTGCTTGTACGGGCCGAACTCGATGTAGACCTTGTTCTCGAGGAAGATGTCGGCCGCCTTGAGGATGTCCTCGCGGGTGTCGGGTGCGATCGCGAAGTGGTGGAAGCGGCCTCGCTCCCCCGTCCAGTCATCCGAGTACACGACGTCGTAGGACTTCTGGTGGAACCGGAACCACCACGCGCCGTACCGACCGTCGTCCAGGCGCACGCGCTCCGACTCGCGCGCGCACATCACGTCGCGCCAGAACTCGCCGGCGGCGTTCACGTCGGCGGCGAGGTAGTTGATGTGATCCATTCGCCGCGTGTTCACGCCGCGGCCAGGGAACGCCGATGCCTGGTTCTTCAGCGCCGGTCGATCCTCGTCGTCGGGCACGTAGTGCTCGGTGTCGTAGTAGATGCCCATGACGTGCCCGTCCGGGTCTTCGAACTCGAACGAGCGCCCGACTCCGACCTCGGGCTCGCGCCATCCGTGTCCCAGCCCGCTCGCCTCGATGGCCGCCACCCGACGGTCCAGGGCGTCGGAGCTGGTCGCGCGGTACAGCGTGCGTCCGACGCCGTTGGTGTCGGACGCGGTCAGCTTCAACGTGTACAGCTGGTACTCGTCCCAGCACCGCAGGTAGGCCGAGTCCCCGACGCGCTGCACCTCGCGCATCGCCAGGATGTCGCGGAAGAAGTGCAGGCTCTCCTCGAACTTCGGGGTGAACAGCTCGATGCCGCCCAGGTGGGCGAGGTCGAAGTTCTCGCTGGTGGCCATGGTCCGGTCCTCTCTGACGACGTCACAGCCGGGGTCGCGGAAACACGACCCCGTCGAAGATCTTGCGCGCGGTGCGGATCGACGTCGATGCGCCCCGCCAGGTGCCGTCCGCGTCCCGCGCGACGCGGACCCGCGAGACGAGGGTGCCGCCGGGATGCTCGATGCCGAACGCGTCGCCGTCGGGCGGCGTCGCCAGATCCGATCCGACCGCGCCCGGGATGCTCACACCGGCGGCCACGGAGGCGGCCATGAGCACCCCGACGGACGTGTGCACACGGTGCGGGATGAACGCACGCGTGCCGATCACCCCGCCGTTGCGCGCGGGCGACAGCAGGAGCATCTTCGGCACCGTCTGGTCCGCCACGTCGCCGAGGCCCATCAGCACGCCTGCTCGCAGGCGCAGGCGCTCCACCGCGGCGCGCAGATCGTCGCGCGACTCCAGCTGAGCCGGCGACTCGTCTCCGGCCACGCCGAACTCGTCCGCGCGCAGCAGCGCCACCGGCATCCCGTTGTCCACGAGCGTCACGCGATGCCCGTCGATCTCGTCGGCGACATGCCCACTCGGCAACAGCGGCCGACCGCCGGTCAGCTGCAGCTCGATGGCTGCGGCGGTGCCCGGGACGCCGTCGATCGCGGTGTGTCCGGCATACTCGGGCCTGCCGTCTCGCAGCGGGAACGTCGCAGTCGCCAGATCCGCGGTGTTGACGAGGCGGATCCGCGTGCGCGCCACGTCCCCGGCCGCCGGCACCAGGCCGCGCTCCACCGCGAACGGCCCGATCCCGGCGAGCAGGTTGCCGCAGGTCTGCGCGTCGCTGACGACGGGCTCGTCGACGACGACCTGCAGGAAGAGGTAGTCCACGTCCACGTCATCCTCGGGCGAGGCCGACACCACCGCCACCTTGCTCGTCAGCGGATGCGCGCCGCCCACACCGTCGATCTGGGCGGGGTCGGGGCTGCCCATGATCCGCAGCAGCAGGTCGTCGCGTTCTACCGGATCGGCGGGCAGATCGTCCGCGAGGAAGTATGCGCCCTTCGAGGTGCCGCCGCGCATGAGCATGCAGCGGATGCCGTCGCGGACCGGATCAGCGACGGCCACCGTCGTATTCCGCTTGCGTGATATACCGCACGCCGAGTGCGTCGACCACGGGACGGAGATTGTTGAGGTCCATCGAGATCTCGCCGTCGCGGTACCGGGCGCGGTTGCCGGCCTCCTTCTCCGCGCGAGTCTGTGCCGCCTCGAGAGTCGCCTCCGCGCGTTCGAGCGGGACGATCGTGACCCCGTCGTCGTCGGCGACGACAACGTCGCCCGGATTGACGACGACGTTGCCGAGCACGACCGGGACGTTGACCGAACCGGCGGTGTCTTTCACCGTGCCCTCGCTGCTGACGTGCGCCGTCCAGACCGGGAATCCCATCGACCGCAGCTCCGCGGTGTCGCGCACGCCACCGGAGGTGACGTAGGCCCGCACACCCCTCGTCTGCATCTGCGTCGCCATGAGTTCGCCGATGAAGCCGTACGCCGAGTCGCTCACCGGGACGACGACGATCACATCGCCCGGGCGGGCCTGCTCGATCGCGACGTGGACCATGAGGTTGTCACCCGGAGCCGTCAGCACCGTCACCGCGGACCCGGACACGGCGGCATCCTGCTGGATGGGCCGGATGCGCGGACCGACGTAACCGATCCGGCCCATGGCCTCGTGGACGGTGGCCGACCCCAACTCGGCGAGCGCGTCGACGGTCGCGGCATCCGCTCGCCGGATGTCGGTGACGACGATGTGGCTCATTCGAGGATGTCCGTCACCTGCGGGTAGTACCGCATGTACGCCTCGCCCATGGTGTCCACCGGGAGTCCCAGGTTCGGCCCGGCGTTGCGTTTGACCTGCACCCCGCGGCGGATCGCGAGCGACGTGTAGTACTCCCACATGTGCCGCTGCGCCGGCAGGCACTGCATCGCCTGCTCCTTCTTGCCGAATGCGGCGGTGATGTCCAGCAGCACGTTGGGCTTGAAGTCGCTCTGCTCGGGTTGGTGCGGCTCGAAGAAGAACACCGGTGGAGCGCCGATGATGTCGTCGGGGGTCGGGAACGACCCGTCCGAGTTCGCGACGCCGATGGCCTGGGCGAGCACGCGCGCCTGCAGCGCCATCCTGGCGGCGGCGGGATGGTCGCCGTTGTAGGGATCGGCGAGCGGATGCGTCAGCACCACCGTCGGCTGCACCCGGCGGAAAACGTCCACGAGTTTCTCGACCGATTCGGGCGACTCGACGAGCGGGTAATCGCCGAGGTCGAGGAACTCGATGTCGGCGCCCAGTGCGGCTGCCGCTGCCTCCGCCTCGTCGCGGCGGATCCGCTTGATCTCGTCGAGGCTCTTGCCCGCCAGCCACTGGCTGGCCGATTCCCCGCGCTCACCGTAGGACAGGCACACCACGGTGGCGCGCTCGCCGCGCATGGTGGCCGCCGCGATCGCGCCGCCCGCGCGCCAGACGAAGTCGCCCGCGTGGGCGCTGACGACGAGCAGGGCGGGTACGGCCTGTGGCATGGGACTCCTTCGCGTGCCCGGTGCGCGGACGCGTGGCGGGTCGACAGCGACTCCGCGACACGGTCAGCGAACCACACCCGCGCGTAGCGGTCAAGATTCTGTCGACAATATTGGCGACGAGCAAGTAACTTTGCAGATAGCCTCTGGACATAGGGAAATGGCAGACCGTACCATTCCCGTAGACCCAACGGACGAGGAAGTCGAGGGATACCCATGGCACAGAACCTTCAGGAGCTGCTGGACGAGAAGGGGAATGTCGTCGAGATGCTGCGCAACTCGCAGCTCGGCACGTACATCTACCCGGTCGTCCCCACCGAGTTCACGAACTGGCGGCGGGAGCAGAAGGCGTGGCGGGACGCCGCCGTCCTGTACGACCAGAGCCACCACATGGTCAACTTCTTCGTGTCCGGACCCGACGCGCTCAAGCTGCTGCAGGAGACCGGCATCAACGGTTTCGCGAACTTCCCGGTCGACACCGCGAAGCAGTTCGTGCCGACGGCATCCAACGGCGGGGTCATCGGCGACGGCATCCTGTTCCACGAGGGCGAGGACGAGTACGTCTACGTCGGCCGAGCGCCCGGCGCCAACTGGCTGCAATTCCACGCCGAGACGGGCGGCTACGACGTCGAGTTCCGCTACGACGACCGCTCCCCGTCGCGTCCGTACGGACAGGCCGTGGACCGCGAGTACTACCGGTTCCAGATCCAGGGCCCGAACGCCTGGCAAATCATCGAGAAGCTCAACGGAGGGCCGCTCGAGCAGGTCAAGTTCTTCCACATGGGCGAGTTGAACATCGCCGGCGAACACGTGCGCACCCTACGGCACGGCATGGCCGGCGCCCCCGGCCTGGAGATCTGGGGCCCTTACGAGCAGCACGGCAAGATCCGCGACGCGGTGCTCGAAGCCGGCCGCGAGTTCGGCATCGAGCCGTGCGGCTCCCGGGCGTACTCGTCGAACACTCTCGAGTCGGGATGGATCCCGTCGCCGCTTCCTGCCGTGTACTCCAGCGACGACGAGCGCGCCTACCGCGAGTGGCTGCCGGTCGACAGCTACGAGGCGATCAACGCGCTGGCCGGCTCGTTCGTGTCGGACGATATCGAGGACTACTACCTGAACCCGTGGGAACTCGGCTACGGCTCGTTCGTCAAGTTCGACCACGACTTCATCGGGCGTGACGCGCTGGAGAAGGTCGACCCGGCCGAGCAGCGCAAAAAGGTGACGCTGGCCTGGAACGACGAAGACCTCGGCAAGATCCTCACGAGCGTGATCGACCGCGAGGGAACCGGATACCAGTTCTTCGACCTGCCCAACGCCAACTACGGATCGTCGAACTACGACGCCGTGATCGACGCCGACGGCAACAACGTCGGGCTGTCGCTGTTCACCGGCGTCACCGCCAACGAGAAGCGCGGACTATCGCTGGCGACCGTCGACCGCGACGTGCCCGTCGGCGCCGAGGTGCGCGTGGTGTGGGGCGAGCCGGACGGCGGGTCGAAGAAGGCCACCGTCGAGCCGCACGACCAGATCGCGGTCCGCGCGATCGTGAGCCCGGTGCCTTACGCCGAGACGGCACGCGGCGAGTACCACGGCGGATGGCGCACGACCGGCGCGCTCTGACCAGCTCTCAGCCATGACGGCGAGAGAAGGCGAACGCGGCTGAAGAAGGCCGCCTCGCCCGGCATCCGCCTTCCCTCGCCGTCATCGCCTTCTCTCGCCGTGCTTCCACCGAACGAAGGAGTTCCCATGCCCGAGTCCGCCGCCGACGCGATCGCACGCGCCGGAAGCCCCGTCGACCTGCTGCGCAACGCGCCCGCTCGGCCCACCGTCTTCCCCGTCACGGCGGAGTTCAGCAACTGGCGCTCCGAGCAGCGCTCGTGGCGCGAGTCGGTCGCCCTGCTCGACCAGTCCCACCACATGACCGACCTGTTCATCTCCGGCCCCGACGCGCTGAAGCTGCTCGCCGACACCGGGGTGAACAGCTTCGCGAACTTCCCGGTGGATGCCGCGAAGCAGTTCATCGCCGTCAACCACGAGGGCTACCTGATCGGCGACGCCATCCTGTTCCACCTCGAAGAGGACGTGTTCGACCTGGTCGGCTGGCACATGGTGCTGGACTGGGTGCAGTTCCACGGCGAGGCCGGCGACTACGACGTCAGCTTCGAGCGCGACGCGAGCTCGGTGGTGCGCGAGGGCGACCCGAAGCTCTACCGCTACGAGCTGCAGGGACCGAACGCGCTGGCGCTCATGGAGCGGCTGCTGGGCGCCGAGGTGCCCAAGACCAAGTTCTTCGGGATGGCGACGTTCCAGATCGCCGGTGTCACGGTGCGGTCGCTGCGCCACGGCATGGCCGGCCAGCCGGGCTTCGAGCTGTTCGGACCCTGGCGCGACGGTGAGACGGTGCGCCAGGCGATCATCGATGCCGGGGAGGGTCTGGACCTCGTGCTGGTCGGTTCGAAGGCCTACTCGTCCGCGAACCTCGAGTCGGCCTGGGTGCCGTCGCCGTTCCCGGCGTTCTTCACCGGCGAGGAGACCGCCGAGTACCTGGCGTGGCTGCCGGCATCCCGGCTCGGATCCATCGCGGGCAGCTTCACGTCCGACGACATCGAGGACTACTACCTGACGCCCTACGACCTGGACTACGGCCGCACCGTCAAGTTCGACCACGAATTCATCGGACGCGAGGCGCTCGAGCGCCACGCCGCCGATCAGAAGCGCCGCAAGGTGACGCTGGTGTGGAACGCCGACGATGTCGCGGCTGCCCAGCGCAGCCTCTACGAGGAGGGCGTGCCGGCCAAGTACCTCGACTTCCCGAAGTCCCGGTACGGCCAGTACCAGGTCGACCAGGTGCTGCGCGACGGCGACGTCGTCGGTTTCTCGCTCGATGTCGGCTACATCACGAACGAGCAGGTGTTCGTGTCGCTGGCGACCGTGGAGCAGGATGCTGCGGAGCCCGGCACGGAGGTGACGGTGCTGTGGGGCGAGGATCCCAACACCGACAAGCCCGCCGTTGAGCCGCACCGTCAGGTCGAGATCCGCGCGACGGTGCAGCCGGCCCCGTACTCCCGGTTCGCCCGCGAGAACTACCGCGCGGGCTGAGGCGCTCGAGACCGGTCACCGGACTCGAGCGCGCGGCGCGCGCGGCGCAGATAATCGGCGAACGCGGATCGGTCGGTCTCGCTGAAATCCGACATCAGCAGCTGCTCGAGCTCGACGACCCGGGGCGCGGCCTGCGCGATGGCCTCGCGTCCGCGATCGGTCAGGTGCAGCAGCAGCCGGCGCGCGTTGCCCGGGTCGCGCTCGCGGCGCACGAGCCCGGCTTCGAGCATCGGATCCATCGTCTGCGCCATCGTCTGAGCCCGCACGAACGAGCGGCGGGCCAGCTCTGAGCTGGTGATACCGGGGCGGCGCTCGAGCACCGTCAGCGCGGTGTACTGCGCGGTCGTCATCCCCGCCGACGCGCACGCACCGTCGATGTAGGGGCGCAGGGCGAGTTCGAGCTGCTTGATGACGTAGGTGAAGTTGGTGTGTTCCATCCCGCCCCTCCGGTGCGCACCAGGCTAGCGCACCGGTATCAGGCAGCCTGCATCCGCGATCGAAGGGGTCAGCCGACCGCGACCGGGATGTCGGCGGGGATGTCGGTGCCGAGGTAGGCGCCGTCGCGTTCGAGCCGGCGCTGCAGCTCGGTGACGTCGATGTCGGCGGGGGGCACGCTGTCGCGCAGTGCCAGGTCGACGGCCGCACCGGCGGCCTGGCCCATCGCGAAGCAGGGCCCGGTGACGCGTCCGGATGACTGACCGAGCTGGGTCATCGACGCGCATCGTCCCGCCACCAGCAGGTTGTCCACCCGCTGCGGCACCAGTATCCGGTACGGCAGCTGGTTGAACCCGCGGCTGTCCTCGGCGCGCGGGAAGCGGAACTCGACGTCGCCTTGCACGTGCGCTTCGACCGGCCAGCCGTTCACGCCGATGGTGTCGTCGAAGTCGACGCAGTCCAGCACGTCGTCTTCGGTCAGCTGGTACGGGCCGATGATCCGGCGGGTCTCGCGGATGCCGATCTGCGGGGCGATGTCGACGACGTACGAGTCCTCGAAGCCGGGCGTCCGATCGCGGATGAACGCGAAGGTGTCGCGCACCTGCCGCCGGCCATGGATCTCGCCGTGGGTGAGCTGGCGCACGTCGGTGCCGTCGACGGCCGATCCGTCGGGGTTGGAGAGCTGCGTGAGGTTCGAGCGCCACTCGAGCGGATTGCGCTGCGGCCGAACGATGGGCTTCTTCCGCGGGAAGTGGTGCGTGCCGGCCGCCTCGGCCTGCTCCATCAGCACCTTGATCGTGCGCCACGCATCGCCGGCCTCGACCGGGTCGACGCCGTTGATGCGGAACATCAGCGACGGATACAGCAGGTGCTCGGACCGCTCGTACGGCGCGCCGGCCCAGGCGGCGACATCCGCATCGCCGGATCCGTCGATGAACATCCGCCCGCGCACCGCCGCGCGGCCGGACTTGGACTCGACCACGACGGCGTCGATGACTCCGTCGCGTGCCATCACGACATCCACGACGGTGGTGTGGAACAGCAGCTCGACACGCGCGCCGAGCACCAGCTCGTCGGCGGCGATCTTGTAGGCGGAGATGTCGAACGCCACGGCCATGATGCGGTTCTCGACGGTCAGATGCGGGTGGTTGAGCCCGTCGAGCGCGTCGATGCGGTCGAGCAGCTCATCGGCGTAGCCGTGGATGACGAGCCGGTCGTCGCCGTGAACCCGGGCGTGCAGACCGCAGAACGTGCTCAGCCCGCCCATCGTGCCCGCGCCGCCGAGGAACCCGTAGCGCTCGATCAGCAGCGTCGATCGGCCGGCGCGAGCCGCCGCGCTCGCGGCCATGATCCCCGACGGGCCGCCGCCGATGACGACGACGTCGTATTCAGCCATGACCGGGATGTCCGCGGCGGGCAGTGTGATGGTGCCGGCGCTCATGCGATCTCCTTCACTGCGCACGGCCGCGCGCACAGCACGGCGCCGCACTCCAGCGGCTGCACGAGTTCGCGGTACTGGTCGAGGTATCCGCCGCCGGTGTCGGTGTCGGCGGGCGGCTGGTACGGCGGGCGGGCGGCCAGTTCGACCGAATCGACGAGCAGGTCGACGGTGCCGGATGCCAGGTCGATGTCGATCACGTCGCCGTCGCGCACGCGCCCGAGCGGGCCGTCGGCGGCGGCCTCCGGCGACACCTCGCCGATCGTCACGCCCTGGTTGACGAGTCCGCTGAACTGGCCGTCGGTCACCAGCGCGACGCTGTCGGCGAGTCCGCGGGCGTGCAGCGCGAAGATGAACGCCGAGGTCAGACCCATTCCCGGCCCGCCCGACACCCCGATGCCACGGATGACGGCGACGTCGCCGGGCTGCAGCGTGCCGCTGGTGATGCCGCCGATCGCCTCCTCGCGGTTGCCGAAGATCCGCGCCGGCCCGGTGAACCGTCGGGGACCCGGATCGGGGACCGGCCGCTTGGCGACCGCACCGCCGGGCGCGAGCGTACCGCGCAGCACGGTGATGGCCGGGTCTGTACCGAAGGGGTCGGCGAGAGAGCGGATGACGCGCCCGTCGGCCGGTCGCGCGGCCTCGAGGTTCTCGGCGAGCGTGCGGCCGGTGACGGTCAGCTGCTCGCCGTCCAGCAGCGGCAGCAGTTCGCGCAGCACCGTGGCCCCGCCGCCGGCATCCTCGAACTCCTCGATGAGGAACGGCCCGTTCGGGCGCACCGAGCACAGCAGCGGCGTCTCGCGGCCGAGCGTGCGGTACGTCTCCCACACGTCGATCTCGACGCCGGCCTCGATCGCCACGGCCTGCAGGTGCTTGATGGTGTTCATCGACCCGCCGATCG
>CAXTES010000014.1:0-19385 GCA_964243215.1 uncultured Microbacterium sp.
GTGCGGAACGCGTCGTAGATCGATCCGCCGTAGGCCCACCGTTCGTTCTGCCACGACGAGTACTGGGTGTAGGTGTGGATCCGGTTCATGCGGGCCAGGATCCGGCCCGACATCGACGGGCCGTCGGCGCGCGCCGCGCTCTCGATGTAGTGCGCGGTCGCGCCGTGCCGCACCGCCATCGGCAGGACCGCGACCGCGGGGCTCGACCCGGTGCTGAACGCTCGTTCATACCGGTGCCGGCGCAGGATGCGGGAGGCCATCGACCGCAGTCGCCACAGGTTGCGCAGGTCGCGCGGCGCCACGAACGGCGCGTAGTGGACCTCTCGATCCGCCAGCAGCGACGTGCTCAGCCCGTTCTCGAACGTGATCCACACCTGCTCATCCGGATCGACCTCGAGTCGGTCGGCGAGCGTGAACAGCTGCTTGAGGTGCCCGCCACCGGAGCACACCATCATCGTCTTGGCCATCGCCATCCTCCGTCAGTAAGCGCCGTTGGGTTTGAACATCTGCACGACGGTGCGCAGCACGAGCATCAGATCGCCGGTGAACGACCAGTTCTCCACGTAGTACAGATCGAGGCGCACGCTCTCCTCCCAGCTGAGGTCGCTGCGGCCGCTGACCTGCCAGGGCCCGGTCAGGCCGGGCTTGGAGATCAGGCGCCGCGTCTCGTGGCCGTCGTAGGCCTTGACCTCGCTCGGCAGCGGCGGACGAGGACCGACGAGGCTCATATCGCCGCGCAGGATGTTCCACAGCTGGGGCAGCTCGTCGAGCGAGAACCGTCGCAGCACTCCTCCGATGCGGGTCACGCGCGGATCCGACCGCACCTTGAACAGCAGTCCGTTGCCCTCGTTCGCCAGCTCGCCGCGGCGAGCCTCGGCATCCATCACCATCGAGCGGAACTTGTACATGGTGAAGGTGTCGCCGCCGCGGCCCACACGCTCCTGCCGGAACAGCGCCGGACCGCCGTCGTCGAGGTGCACCAGCAGCGCGATCACGGCGAGCAGCGGCGCGAGGACAACGAGTCCCACCGCCGTCGCCACGATGTCGAAGGCGCGCTTGAACCCGTGCGCGAGCCCGCTGTACTGCGGCAGCTGCACGTGCACCATCGGCAGGCCGGCGACCGGGCGCAGGTGGATGCGGGGACCGGCGACATCGGTCAGGCGCGACACCAGGATCAGCTCGGCACGCGAGTTCTCCAGCGCCCACCCGAGCTCGCGGATGCGGCTGCGGCCGCCGGGCAGGTCGCCGGCGATCATGAGTGCGCGAGCGCGGGAGCCCTTGGTCGCGTCGACGACGTCATCCGGCGACACCCTCGGCAGCGCGTGCAACCTCTTCTGGACATCGCGCGACGTCGTGCCCGGATCGGAGGTCAGCGCGATCGCGATCGGGCGGTAGCCCGCGCTGACGTTGCGGCCGAGCTGATGAACGGTCATCCCGACATCGCGGGCGGATCCGACCACGATGGCTCCGGTGAGGCATCGTCCTCGACGGCGCATCCGCAGCAGCACCCGCCGCCACGCGAGCCGGTTGGCCAGCAGCAGCGCCCACCCGGCCGGCATGGTGATGGCCACGTACCCCCGGGCGAAGTCGATCTGACCGAGGTAGCAGACGATCGCGACGATGCCGAAGGCCAGCAGCGTCGCGTTCGTGACCCGCTGGTACTCGAACAGCCCGTTGCCGATGATGCGCTTGGCGCGCGACTTGACGGCAGACAGGCACAGCAGCCACACGATCGCGACGAACGTGGCCGCGATCGAGTAGCCGAACGTCGCGGCCGGCATCCAGGATGCCGTGGTGCCGAACCGCACGATGCTCGCCGCCGCGAGCGACAGCACGATCGCGAAGACGTCTCCGACCACGATCCCGGTGACCAGGCGCGGGAACCACGCCAGCGTCAACGGCTGCCGAGGTACGGCGCTGATGCCGCCGGTGACCGTTCGGAATTCGGATGTCCCAGCCGGCGCGGAAGAACTGATGGTACTCATAGCGACCCTCCCCAAAAGGTCATGAGCGGAGGGACGGCGCTGGCCCGGTAGACACCTCACCGAAGATGGGGGCGAGGGTGGTGCGATGGTGCGAGAGCGACGATGGCCTGTTCGCCATCCCACCCTCAGCCTATGGACGCTCCACGCCGCGGAACCGCCTCAGCGGCCACTCTTCACACGGGGTGCGCGAACTCTTCACCCCGCCGTAACAAAGCGGGCCGGCAGGTCATATCCAGCACGACCCGATGCCGCGACGCCCAGCTGTGACGGTCCAGGAACGCCGTCCGCTCGGCCTCGGACACGGGTGCGAGGCCCAGCGCGGCATCCATCTGCTCGGCCATTGCGGCGGTGGACGGAGCGATCAGCACGCGGGGGTCGATGTCGCGGATCGGCGGCAGATCGATCGAGACCACCGGCAGACCCGCCGCGAGGTACTCGTACACCTTCAGCGGGCTCATCGCCTCCGTCAGCGGTGTCCGGCGGTGGGCCAGCAGCGAGACCTGGCTGTTGCGCAGCGCCGCCACCAGGTCGGGTCGGCCGACACCGGCGTGCAGATGCACGTTGGGCAGCCGGCCGATCTCCCGCGTGTACGCGGCATCCGGTGTCGGACCGAGCAGCACGATGTTCACGGCCGGGCGCTGCCGTGCCAGCACCGCGAGGCCCTCGGTGTCCAGGCGCGAGTCGATCGTCCCGGCGTAGATCGCCCGAGGCTCGGGGATCGCCGCGAGCCAGGCGGGCGCGGCGGGTCGCGGCCCGTCCCACTCCGCGGGGTCGACCCCGTTCGGGACCACCGCGCAGGGTCCGCGCGGATCGATCCGCTCGATGATCTCCTCCGACACGGCCAGCACGCCCACCTCGGCCTCGCGCATCTGCCGGTAGGCGGCGCGGTAGGCGGGCCAGTACGGTCGGCGGGCGTCCGAGCTGAGCCAGTCGTCGCGACCGAAGTACGTCACCGTCGACGCCCACGCCAGCGGCGCGAAGGCCGCCACGAGCGGGTTCGTCGTGATGACGCTCGGAGCCTCCAGACCCAGCTCCGCCGCGGCCCGTCGCAGCGCGTCGTCGTAGCGGCGGTACGTGGCCACGAGGTGCCGC
Source organism: uncultured Microbacterium sp. (assembly GCA_964243215.1). GTDB lineage: Bacteria > Actinomycetota > Actinomycetes > Actinomycetales > Microbacteriaceae > Microbacterium. The sequence goes on from CAXTES010000014.1 coordinate 3,078, forward strand.
CGCCCGGTGGGATCCGCCCGGGCGATCCGCATCGGCTGCGCGAGGTCGCGCCCGGCGGCAGCGGGAAAAGTCGCTGCCGCCCGCGCACGGCGCCGCTTCACGACACCGGCCGCGGAGCGGAACGGGTTGGCGACGAGCAGGCCGCCGACGCGATCGCTGGTCATCAGCGTCTGCAGGATGCGGTCGGGCGGACGCATCATCCCACGGCTGACGGCGTCGGCGTAGGTCTCGTACGAGAACGTGAAGACGTGATCGCGAGGTGGCGTTCCAGCGGCCCGGGTGCCGGCGCCGCTCATCCGTCGAGCCGCCTGATCACCCTCGCCGGTGCCCCGACGGCGACGGAGCGGGCCGGAACGTCGCGCGTCACCACGCTGTTGGCGCCGATCACCGCGCCCTCGCCGATCGTCACCCCCGGCAGGACCACCACGTTCTGGCCCAGCCAAGCCCCCCGTCCGATCACCACGGGGGCGATGCGGTCCAGTGGCTGATCGCGCACCGGCGCCGACGCATCCGAGAACCCGTGCATGTGGTCGGAGATGTAGACCCCGCGCGCCAGACCGACCGCGTCGCCGATCGACACGTGCTCGACCGCCGAGATGGATGTCTGGTTCATCCGAACTCGATCGCCGACGTGGATGACTGCGCCGGGTTGGTCGAGCCGGGGAACCATGAACCACGAGGACGGGCCGATCAGCACGTTCGCCCCGATCGCCACCTTCTGCGGATTGCCGGCACGGAACGGCAGCATGATGCGACTGCCCCGGCCGAACTCGGCGAAGCCCGGTCCCGCCAGCATGCTGAAGGCCGCGTCGCGCACCCGCTGAGCGGTCTGGAACACGACCAGCCCGTTGATACGGCGCGGCGTCCGCTGCTGTGCCGTCACGCTGCTGTCACCTCGGCCGGCGCCGGAGTCATCCCGACCACATTCGCGGCAGCCAGTGCCGTGACCGCCGGCAGGTGATCGAGGATTCGATCCCGGGCGGAGTCGTCGTCGAGGACCGCGTCGATCGCGGCGATCGCCCGGTCCGCGAATCCCGGGCCCGGTGCGACGCACAGCTCGGGCCGCTCGAACAGACGCATCAGGCCCTCCACCTTGCCCTGCGTCGCGACCGTCACCGGAGGTGTGCCGGCCAGGAGGGCCATGACCGCCAGGTGCATCCGGCCGGTGACCACGATCGTCGCGCGCGCGGCCAGGCCGCGGATCTCGCTCGGCGCGAGGAGGCGCTCGACGAGGGAGACGCCCGGATCGTCGGCGGCCGCCGCGATCGCCCGGCACAGCGGCAGGTCGTCGGCGCCCGGCCGCGACACGTGCGGGACGATCACCACTCGGAGCCCGCGGTCGCGCAGCGTGCGGATAACGCGCGTGTAGTCCGCCAGCTGCGCGTCGTCGACGACGAGTCCCGAGGCGTTCACCACGGCGAGACCGGCGCCGCGCCGAAGATCCGGCACCTCGCGCGTGAGGATCGAATCGTCCTGCGTGCGGGACAGGAACACGAGGTCCGCGGTCTCGACGACCTGCATCCCATCGCCCCGGGCGCGTTGGGCCGAGACCGGATCGCGCAGCAGCATGGTCACCCCCGCGCGCGAGGCGGCCACCATGGCGCGCCGCGCGGCCGGCAGCGGGGCGGCGTTCCAGCTGAATCCCAGCACGCGAATCGGCCACCCAAGCCGCGCCAGGCGCTCGGCGAGGGCCGCGCGGTTGATGGATGCCCGGGGTACGTAGGCGCCGTCCATGATGTCGGCGCCGATCACGCTGAACGAGGCTGCCGATGCGAGCTGGAGGTTCAGCCGCCGCGCGTCCCGAAGGTGTCCGACGGCCGACCCGTACACCAGTGCGGGCAGCGCGATCACCCGCGTCCGCTCCCGGAGGTGCTCCGGGATCGTCACGTCCGCGAGCTCGCGCACGATGACGACGACCGGACCGCTCGTCGCCTCGACGAACGCTTCTACCAGCGCCTGATCCCCGATGTTGCCGCCCCCGGGCGGCGCGAGCACGATGTGGGCCGCTCCCGCCCCGGGCCGAGCACGCAGTACCAACCGGTCGACCGCACGGATCAGCACCTCCGACTGCAGCGGGGTCAGCAACCACCGCGGCGGCCTCACGGCGCGGCCCCGTTCTGCCCGGCGACCGCGCCGGCCAGGGCCGTCCGCGCGGCGATCAAACGCCGACGCAGCGAGCGCACCGACGTCCGCGCCTTCCGTGCCAGCACTCGCGGGATGCGGGGCAGCCGGCCCACCGCGCCGTTCCACCGTGTCGGGCGCCAGCCCTGCCAGGGCGTGCGGTCGATCGCGGCGTTCCAGTCCTCGAGCAGTGCGTGCGCACAGCCGGGTTCCCAGGGCTTGGGCCGGCCCGAGTAGTGGACGATGAAGGGATCGTCGCGCAGCGCGCGCAGCGTCTCCTCGTCGAACGGGCTGGCCGCGGCATCCCGATACCGGTACACGGCGGCCATCTGATTCCACCGGGGGTCGATGAGCCTGGTGCGCGTGGACAGCAGTGTGTTCAGGGCGTCCTGGTCGGGGAACTGGAGCGTGGGATGTTCGCGCAGGAAGGCGAACGCCGCCGCCGCGAGATCCTCCGCCCGGAACGCCGCGACGTTCATGACCAGCACTCCGGACTGGAAGTACGACCGGCCCGCGTCGTAGGGGTACCGCGGCTGGTCGACCGTCCGTGCGATGCGTGCGGCGTTGCCGCTGTCGCGCGGCAGGTCCTCGACCGCGAACAGGACATCGCCGGCCATGTCCTGATCCCACAGGCCGGTGATGTCGCCGCGGACGATCGTGTCCGAGTCGAGGTAGATGACCTCGTCGACATGTTCCGGCAGGAGCGCGGGCAGAAGCAGTCGCGCGTAGGCGGACGGCGGGTACGGTCTCGTGGATCCCGAGCTGAGCGAGTGCAGCAGCGCCCTGGCCGGACCGTCGACCTTCAGCCACGACACCGCCACGCGATCCGGGTCCGCACTGCGGGTCACGGCGCGCCGGCTGTGCGCGCTCAACCCGCAGTCCACGACGAAGACCTCCCCGGTGCGGCCGGCACGAGCGAGGGATGCGTCGACGGACTGCACGGCGGCGGCGAGGCCTTTGGCCACCATGTTGTCGGCCGCGAACGCGACGGATACCCGGTGATCACTCGATGGCATGGCTGTCGTCTCCCCAGTCGACGCGCGTCAGGCGGTCCGAAGCACCCAAGCGGCTTTCAATCGGGCGTCGGTGGGCATCGGGGTGCGCGCCTCCAGCCAGGCGGCATCCACTTTCGCCAGCGACGTGTCGGAGGTGAAGGATCCGGATGTGGCCTTCGGCGGCTCGGCCAGCGACACGGTTGACGACTGGACGCTCTTCCACACACCGCGCACGTTGCCGATGAACGTCGAAGCGGATGCCGAGAGCATGTCGACCGTACCTATCCCGTTGACCGCGGCCGGCGCCCCCGACGTGAAGGCATTCGCGCCGGCGGGAAGCGGATAGCGCTGCAGCATGCGGTCACCGCCGACGACGAGGGAGTGATCGAAGAGGATGTCGGACGCACCCCCGGACGGGATGAACGCCGAGTTCGTGGAGGCGAAGATGACGCTGTCGCGGATCGTCAGCCCCTTCTTGGCTTCGTCACCGGACAGCTGCAGGGTGTCGCAGTGGGCTCCGGATCCGTCGTTCTTATAGGACGGCGCCAGGTAGCACCCGATCATGCTGATGTCCTCGTAGGTCTGCCCGCCGGTGCGGAACGCCCAGGTGTCCGAGTCGATGAGCCGTGCATCCGGAGTCACGCATTCCACCAGTTCGACGTTCTCGGTGGGAAGCGACGAATTGGACGTGATGTTGAAGGCCTGCCCCTTCGACCACGCCCATGCGAAGTCCTGCACCGCGGACAGCACGATCGAGTTGGACCCGAGCCAGAAGCCGACGAACGAGACGCCGCCGACCAGTTCGATGCGCAGCGAGTCGCTGTGGGTGACCGTTCCCACCCCGTCCCGGGGCATCACGAGGACCCGGTAGGGGCGGCCGACGGCTCCGACGTTTCTCATGACCGGCGTCTTGGACGAGCCGGCGCCGCCGCCGCTGAGGGTTCCGGGTCGCACGAGCACACGCGCCTTGCCCTTCGGCGCCGATGCGGCGACCTGGGCAATGCCGGCTGCGATCGCGCTCCAGGAGGCGTCGACCTCGACGGACGCGTCGAAGCGGTCCGTCATCTTCGGCGTCCGCGACGGCCAGTGAGAGCCGGTCGGGCCGAACTGACCGAGGGAGAGGTCGCCGGATGCGATCGCCGCGGCCGGCAGACCCGCATCCGTGCCGCTCGGCGTCTCGGTGGCGACCTCCTGACCGGGGCGCACGGCGCTGCATCCGGCGACGGCGAGCGGCGCGGCGATCAATAACGACAGGACCGTACGACGAGACAGTTCAGGCATGGACAGCCAATCGGATCGACGATTACAAGATGGTAGCCGCCGTTGGCTGCGCAGCCCACGCTAGTGGGCGTGTGATTCGGGGAGGTTACGGGCGTGCAACCGCACCCCCGTCATCCCGTCACACCGCGCGGATGTTCTCCGCCTGCAGACCCTTCGGGCCCTGCGCGACGTCGAACTCGACGCGCTGGTTCTCTTCCAGCGACCGATACCCGTTGCCGCTGATGGCGCTGTAGTGCGCGAAGACGTCGGCGCCACCCTCATCGGGGGCGATGAAGCCGAAGCCCTTCTCCGCGTTGAACCACTTGACCGTGCCAGTCGTGCTCATGAAATGCCGTTCTATACAACCCGGCACGCCTTGCACCGGCGTACCCACGGTAACGAACGGTGACGACACCGGGGCGCCGGATGACCGATGGTGACGAAAACGTTGCAGAGCCCATTCGACGCCCGGGCCGCGCGATGCGATCTGGCCCGGGCGTCGACGGATCCCCCCGGATAGGCCACGCGAACGTGGCTACTCCCAACTCTACCGATATATCGGTCGTCGGGCGAGGCTGAATCGCCGTCTCGATCCCTCCCGGACGCGCCGCGTAGACTCGACGCACCCATGATCAGCGATGCCGCTTTCGTGCCGCTCGACCCGCGCGGCGCAATTCTCGGCGACGAGGTCTATCGCGTGCTCGGCGAGGCGATCCTCGACGGTCGCCTGGCACCCGGCGAGCGGCTGCGCGACATCGAACTCGCCGAGGTCCTCGGCGTGTCACGGACGCCGGTCCGCGAGGCGATCCAGCGGCTCGAGCGCATCGGAATGGTGCAGGTTTCGGCCAACCGCTGGACCCGCGTGTCGGTGCCGAACGAGAAGCTGCTCGCCGACACGCACGAGTTCGTCGCCTACACGATGGGCAACGCCGTGCGCCTCGCGGTGACGCGATGCTCGGACGAGGTGCTGACCGATGTGATCGCCGTGGACGACGAGATGATCCAGGCATCCGCCGCCGACGAATCGCTGGCCATCCTGGAGACCAGCGCCAAGTTCTTCGAGTTCGTCACCTATGCGACCGACAACGCCCTGTTCATCACGCTGATGCGCGAGGCGGAGATGGCGCTGCGGCGGAACCTCGCCGGCTGGCGCCCCGCCATCGCTCACACCGTCGCCCGCACGGCGAGCTACGTCGAGTTCCGAGAGGCGATCGCGGCACGCGACGGCGCGCGCGCCGAGACGATCCTGCGGCGCCAGCACGGCGTCGACTGACAGGGATAGCGTGGGTCCCGTGGGTCGAATCGAGCTGCGCGACCTGGACGACGACGACCTCGACGCCGTCTTCGAGATGATGCGGGATGCCGACGCCGTCGCGATGGCGGCGTTCACCGCGGCGGATCCGGACGATCGTGTGGCCTTCGACGCGTGGATCGCGCGCAACCGCGCACTGGACGGCGTTCTGCAGTTCGTCGTGACCGAGCGCGGCGGTTTCGCCGGCACGGCCGCGACGTTCTGGGTAGACGGCGATCGCGAGGTGACGTACTGGATCGCCCGCCACGCGTGGGGACGCGGCGTCGCCACCGAGGCGCTGCAGCTGCTCATCTCCCGTGAGCCGGTGCGGCCGCTGTACGCCCGTGCCGCCGCGCACAATGCGGCATCCATCGCGGTGCTTCGCAAGTGCGGGTTCACGGAGGTCTCGCACGACTGGGACTTCGCGCCGGGCGTCGGCCGCGACACCGAGGAGATCGTGTTCACCCTCGTTCCCGCCCTCGACGGCAACTGAGCACTCGTGGAAACGGGCCCCCTTCGGGACCCGTTTCACGTTCGTGCGCGAGGGGGGAGTTGTCCCTCCCGCCCCTCCACACGCCGCTGCGCGGCGCGCGGCGCCGCTGCGGCAGGGGACCCCCCGAACCTCCGCCGCCGGCCCTGCACATGAACGTGAAACGGGCCCCCTTCGGGACCCGTTTCACGTTCGTGCGCGAGGGGGGAGTTGAACCCCCACGCCCTTTCGGGCACTGGCACCTGAAGCCAGCGCGTCTGCCTATTCCGCCACTCGCGCGAGACGCGGCACGCCGCGATCTCAACCTCCCGAGGGTACCACGCAGCCCTGCGTCACCCACCTCGGGTTACGGCACCGGATTCGGCCGGCGGGGCGGATGCTGGCCGATTCCAGCGACTCCACCCGAATCGGGTGACGGCCGAGCCGCGACGACCCCGGTTCCCCAAGCGCTTCCAGGGTGTGCAACTAGCATGTACGCACCGGTCCGACTGCCTGAGGAGTCGCGTGGGTCTGCTTGACAGCTTCGAGAAGGGTCTCGAGCGCGCCGTCAACGGCGCGTTCGCGAAGACCTTCCGCAGCGGCATCCAGCCCGTGGAGATCGCCTCCGCGCTGCGCAGCGAGCTCGACAAGAAGGCGGCGGTCGTCAGCCGCGACCGCATCCTGGCCCCCAACACCTTCACGGTGCGGCTGAGCCCCGCCGACGACGACAAGATGGCGGCGCTTGGCCAGACCCTGCTGGACGAGCTGGACACCCTCGTCGAGTCGCACGCGAAGACCCAGGGCTACTCGTTCGCCGGTCCGGTGAGCATCGCCCTCGACCGCGACAGCCAGCTGTCCACCGGCACGCTGCGCGTGGACTCGGCCACCGCCCAGGGCACGGTGGCGTGGCGGGCGGTGGTGGATGTCGAGGGCAAGCGGCATCCGCTCGTCAAGAGCCGCACGGTCATCGGCCGCGGCAGCGATGCCGACATCACGATCGCCGACCCCGGCACCAGCCGGCGTCACGTCGAGATCCTGTGGGACGGCGAGCGCGCGATGGTCCGCGACATGAAGTCCACGAACGGCACGCAGCTGAACGGCCGGAAGGTCACCGAGGCGGCACTGGCGCCGGACTCCACCGTCACGATCGGACGCACCGACATCGTCTTCCGGGTCGTGGCGCAGGCGACGCCGCCGCGTCCGCCGCTGCCGTCCGCCGATGTCACCCGCGCTTTCGACGTCAGCGACCGAGGGCCGCTCCCGTGAGCGAACTGACCCTGCTGCTGCTGCGCATCGGGTTCCTGCTGCTGCTGTGGTTCTTCGTCTTCGCGGTCGTGTACTCGCTGCGCGCCGATCTGTTCGGCGTGAAGGTGCGACGGATGCCGGAGCCCGTGGCCGCGGCTCCCCCGGCTCCCTCCGACGCGGCGGCGCCGACCGCTCCGGCGTCCCCTCCCGCGAAGACACCGCGGGGCGGATCCGGCAAGGCGACGACGGCCGCGGTGTCGCGGATCGTCATCACCAGCGGCCCCAAAGCCGGCCTGGAGCTGCCGCTCGGCACGGAGCCGCTCACGATCGGACGTTCCAGCGAGTCGGGTCTCGTGATCCGCGACGACTACACCTCGAGTCACCACGCGCGGCTGGTGCTGTGGGGCGATCAGTGGATGATCCAGGACCTGGACTCGACCAACGGCACCTGGCACGACGGCCAGCGCGTGGCCGCGCCGGTGCCCGTTGCGGTCGGCGCGCCCATCAAGGTTGGCGCGACGACCTTCGAGCTGCGGAAGTAATCCACCGCTCCATGGTCTTCCAAGGGTCCAGCGCCGCGCTCTCGCACACCGGCAAGGTGCGCTCCAACAACCAGGACTCCGGGTACGCCGGCTCCAACCTGTTCATCGTCGCGGACGGCATGGGCGGCCACGCCGGCGGCGATGTCGCATCCAGCATCGCGATCGCACGCCTCGAAGACCTCGACCGCGTGTACGCCTCGACGGCCGAGGCCGAACGCGCGCTGCGCGATGCGATCGCCGGCACGGCGGGCACCCTCATCGACACGGTCCGGTCCCGCCCCGAGCTGGCCGGCCTCGGCACGACGGTCAGCGCGCTGATCATGGTCGACGACTACGCCGTCATCGCCCACCTCGGCGACTCGCGCATCTACCTCTTCCGCGACGACGCGCTGACGCAGATCACGACCGATCACACCTTCGTACAGCGCCTGGTGGACTCCGGGCGCATCACCCCCGAGGAGGCGCGGTACCACCCGCGGCGGTCGGTTCTCATGCGGGTGCTCGGCGACATGGACGACGACCCCGAGGTCGACACGTTCATCATGCCGACGCAGCCCGGCGACCGGTGGCTGCTGTGCTCGGACGGTCTCTCGGGCGTGGTGGACGACTCGCACACCGCCCGAGCGCTGGCCCTCGGGCTCGCTCCCGGGCGTACCGCGGACGCGCTGCTGAAGCAGGCGCTGGATGCCGGCGCGCCCGACAACGTCACGATCGTGCTGGTCGACGTCGGCGGCCAGCATCCGCTGTTCCTGGGAACGCCCACGATCGTCGGCTCGGCATCCACCCCGAAGGGCATCGAGGTTCCCGCCGCGCGGTCGGGACGGTCGAGCTGGCTGCACCCGAACCGGCAGGCCGCGAACGAGCCGACCCATTTCGAGCCGGCGCCGGAGTTCCTCGAGGAGCTCATCGAGGAGGACCGCCGCCGGGCGCGCCGCGCGCGCGTGGTGTGGATCGTCGGCCTCATCGTCGCACTGCTCGGCATCGCCGCGGCGCTGTTCGGTGCCTACCAGTGGACTCAGACGCGGTTCTTCGTTGGAGCCGACGACGACACCGTCGTGATCTATCGCGGCATCCAGCAGTCGATCGGACCGATCTCGCTGTCGTCGGCGTACGAGGACACCGGCATCGAGCTGGCATCGCTGCCGACGTTCACCCGCGACACCGTCGAGCAGACGATCTCGGCCGACTCGCTGCAGGACGCGCGGCGGATCGTGACGAGCCTGTCCAGCACCGATACGTCCGGAGGCGGCGGATGACCCTCCGACAGGCGTCCGGACCGGCGTCGAACGAGCAGGTCAGCGCCGATACCGCGGTGGTGCGTGCGCTGCGCCGGATCCGAGTACCGCAGACCCAGCGCAACCGCGAACTGTTCCTGCTCGTGTTCGCGTTCGCGATCAACGGCTTCGCGATCGCGCTCGTGCAGCTCGGTGCCGCGGGCATGATCGACCCGAAGTTCCTCATATACTGCGGTGGCCTCACCGCCCTCGTCGTCGCGCTGCACATCGTGCTGCGACTGCGAGCGCGCGATGCCGACCCGTTCATCGTCCCGATCGCGACGCTGCTGACCGGAGTCGGTCTCGCCGAGATCTACCGCATCGACGTGGCCCAGCGGCTGCACGGATGGGCGGCGTACTCGACGCGTCAGCTCGCGTGGGCCGGTATCGCGGTGGTCGGTGCGATCCTCATCGTCGTCCTGCTGCGCAACTACCGCGTGCTGTTCCGGTACACCTACATCTTCGGGCTCACCGGAATCGTGCTGCTGCTGCTGCCGATCGTGCCGGGATTGGGCACCGACGCCAACGCCGACGTGTGGGTGCGGCTCGGATTCTTCTCGTTCCAGCCGGGAGAGCTCGCGAAGATCTGCCTTGCGATCTTCTTCGCCGGATACCTCGTGCGCACCCGCGAAAGTCTCACCTCCGTTGGCCGCCGCTTCGCCGGCCTGACCTGGCCGCGCGCGCGCGAGCTCGGTCCGCTGCTGGTGCTGTGGCTGATCTCGCTCGGCATCATCGTGGTCCAGCGCGACCTGGGCACCGGACTGCTGATGTTCGGCATGTTCGTCGCGATGCTGTACGTCGCAACGGGCAAGACGAGCTGGGTGCTCATCGGCGTCGCGCTGGCCGCGGTCGGCGCATTCGGAGCATCCCAGATCCTGCCGTACGTCAACGGCCGGTTCACGAACTGGCTGGATGCCTTCAACCCGGCGATCATCGACGCGCAGGGCGGCAGCTACCAGCTCGTGCAGGGCATCTTCGGGCTCTCGCAGGGCGGGCTGATCGGCACTGGGCTCGGGCGGGGCCGGCCGTACATCACCCCGCTGTCGCAGAGCGACTACATCTTCGCCAGCCTCGGCGAGGAGATCGGGCTGGTCGGTGTGTTCGCCCTGCTGTGCCTCTATATGGTGTTCGCCAGCCGCGGCGTGCGCATCGGACTGGCCGGGCAGGACGACTTCGGCAAGCTGCTGGCCGTCGGGCTGTCGTTCACGATCGCGCTGCAGGTGTTCATCATGGTCGGCGGCGTCACGCGCGTGATCCCGCTCACCGGGCTCACGACGCCGTTCCTCGCCGCCGGCGGGTCGTCGCTGGTCGCGAACTGGCTGATCGTCGCGCTGCTGCTGAAGATCTCGGATGCGGTGCGCAGCCGCCCGCGGGTGGTGATCGGCTGACCATGTCCCAACATCACGGCTCCATGTCCCGAAATCACGGCTCCATGTCCCGAACTTCGCCGATTCCCAGGCCTTTTGATCGTTCAAATTGGGACATGGTCGGGGGAGGTGTTCGGCCGTGACGAAGGAGCTGCGGCGGCTCAGCATCCTGATGCTGATCATGTTCCTCGCGCTGTTCAGTTCGACGAGCTGGATCCAGGTGGTGCAGGCGGAGTCGCTCTCGCAGAACGCGCACAACACCCGGGCGCTTTACGACTCGTATCAGGTGCAGCGCGGCTCGATCATCGCCAGCGGCGCGGCGATCGCGACATCCACCGCGTCGAACGACGTGTTCAGCTGGCAGCGGGTGTACACGGATGCCGCGATGTGGGCACCGGTCACCGGCTGGATCAACCCGGCGCTCGGGTCGGCGACGGGCATCGAGGGCGCGATGAACGCGGAACTGAGCGGTACGGCTGGTTCGCAGTTCCTCGCTCGCATCGAGCGGATCGTCTCGGGTCAACCGCAGCGCGGCTCGAACGTCGTGCTGAGCCTGAACGCGACCGTGCAGCGGGCGGCGTACGAGGCGCTCGGCGACCTGCAGGGCGGTGTCATCGCGATCGAGCCGAAGACCGGACGCATCCTGGCGATGGTGACGAGCCCGAGCTTCGACACGAACCTGCTCGCCGCGCATGACGGCGACCAGGTCAACAGCGCCTACGACCAGCTCAACGCCGATCCGACGCATCCGCTGTTCGATCGGGCGATCGCCGGAGACCTCAATCCGCCGGGTTCGACCTTCAAGCTCGTCGTGGCATCCGCGGCGTTGAGCACCGGGCAGTACACGCCGCAGTCGACGTTCCCCAATCCGGCGCAGTACCAGTTGCCGCAGTCCAGCGCCGTGATCAGCAACGCGTCGGGGGGTACGTGCGGTCCTGGTGACACCGTGACGATCGCCGACGCGCTGCGGCTCAGCTGCAACATCCCGATGGCGGAGCTCGCGGTGCAGCTCGGGGATGACGTCATCCGCCAGGAAGCCGAGAAGTACGGGTTCAACGCCTCGTTCTCGCTGCCGCTGGCATCAACGGCGTCCAGCTACCCGCGCGCGCTCGACGATCCTCAGACCGCGTTGACGGGGTTCGGTCAGGGGCAGGTGATCGCGACGCCGCTGCAGATGGCGATGGTGTCGGCGGGCATCGCCAACGGCGGTGTGGTGATGAATCCGCGCATGGTCGACCAGGTCATCGCGCCGGATCTGTCGGTGCAGAAGACGTACGACGACACCGAATTCGGCCGGGCGCTGGACGGGCCGATAGCCGCGGAGATGGTGCAGATGATGGTGGCCAATGTCAGTGACGGCGCGGCCTCGGGTGCAAGAATGGACGGCGTCGATGTGGCCGGCAAGACCGGAACCGCGGAGAACGGGGACACCAAGCCGTACAGCCTGTGGTTCACGGGTTTCGCCCCCGCCGACGATCCGCAGGTCGCCGTCGCCGTGGTCGTCGAGAACGGTGGCGGGCAGGGTCAATCGGGCAGCGGCAACACCATCGCGGCGCCCATCGCGAAGAAGGTCATGGAGGCGGTGCTGGGACGATGAGACCGACGCAGGGAGTGACCTTCGGCGGCCGATACGAGCTCGAGTCGCGGATCGCCATCGGTGGCATGGGCGAGGTGTGGGAGGCGACCGACCACGTCATCGGGCGCACCGTGGCGATCAAGATCCTCAAAGACGAGTACATGGGAGATCCGGGATTCCTCGAGCGCTTCCGCGCCGAGGCCCGCCACGCGGCGCTGGTGAACCACGAGGGCATCGCGAGCGTTTTCGACTACGGCGAGGAGAACGGCTCGGCCTTCCTCGTGATGGAACTCGTGCCCGGCGAGGCGCTGTCCACGATCCTCGAGCGCGACGGATCGCTGTCGACCGACAAGACGCTCGACATCGTCGCCCAGACCGCCTCGGCGCTGCAGGCCGCGCACGCGGCCGGCCTGGTGCACCGTGACATCAAGCCCGGCAACCTCCTGATCACCCCGGACGGCCGCGTCAAGATCACCGATTTCGGTATCGCGCGCATCGCCGACCAGGTGCCGCTGACGGCGACCGGCCAGGTGATGGGCACCGTGCAGTATCTGTCGCCCGAGCAGGCGTCGGGGCATCCGGCATCCCCAGCCACCGACATCTACTCGCTCGGCATCGTCGCCTACGAATGCCTCGCCGGCAAGCGCCCCTTCACGGGCGAGTCGCAGGTCGCGATCGCGATGGCGCAGATCAACGAGCAGCCGCCGCCGTTGCCGCCGACGGTGCCGCAGCCGGTGCAGAACCTCGTGATGGCGATGATCGCCAAGAAGCCCGAGGAACGCCCCGGGTCTGCGGCAGCGGTCGCGCGGGCCGCCACCGCGCTGCGGCGGGGGGATGTCGCGGCCGCCGCCGCGGCAGTGCCGGCCGTCGCGGGCGGGGCGGTCGTCGCCGACCAGGTCACGCAGCTGCTCACCCCCGCGGCCCAGACGGCCGCAGCGACGCGTCTGCTGCCCGCCGACCCCGCGCCTGCGCCGGCCGAGGCCGAGCCGAAGAAGCGCAGCCCCTGGACGTGGCCGCTCATCGCGCTGATCGTGCTGCTGGTTCTCGTGCTCGGCGGCACGATCTGGGCGCTCGTGTCCAATCAGCAGCCCGCGCCGGTGACCACGACGACATCGACGACTCCGAGTCCGACGCCCTCCACCCCGACCCCCACACCCAGCGCAACACGGATCAACCTCGACGCGCTGGCCCTGGTCGGCACCAACTGCGACCAGGCGGTGGGCAAGGCCAACGAGGCCGGTTTGAAGGCGACGAAGGCGAACGGTCCGGCCGCACCGTCGGCCTCCCAGGTCGGCACTGTCCAGGCGACCAACCCGGCAGGCGGCAACCTCGATCCCGGCGCCGCACTGACCGTCACCTGCTACGGCGATCAGACCGCCATCCCGGGTCCGACGAGCGGTCCGACGGTGACGCCGAACCCGGCGCCGGCCAATACCGCCGCGACGGTGTCGTGGCAGGCATACAGCTGCCCGAGCGGCACCGGCACGGTCAGCGGGTACACCGTCACGATCACCGGCGCCACCTTCCAGGCCGACGGCACCCAGCAGCGCAGCTTCAGCGTCAGCGAGCTGAACGCCCCGATCCTGGTCCCCAGCAGTGGCAGCATCACCGCGAAATACATCGCGCTGTGCAGCGGCGGCTCATCCGGCGACCAGCGCGAATCGCAGTCGTCTCCGACGTCGCAGGTGCAGATCCAGCCCACACCGACCCCGACCCCGTGACCCCGCCCCCGGCGGGTGCCGGCGGGCGGGTCGGTTAGGCTGGGTGGGTTGCACCCAGGGAGTTTCCGTGACAGTTGAGCCGCGCGTGCTTTCGGGGCGCTACCGCGTCGACGACCTCCTCGGACGCGGCGGCATGGCCGGCGTCTACCGCGGATACGACCTCACGCTCGGCCGCGATGTGGCGATCAAACTCCTCAAACGCGAACTCGCCGACGACAGCACGTTCCGCACCCGGTTCCGGCTCGAGGCGCAGGCGGCGTCGCGCATGGCGCACCCGTCGATCGTGCGGGTCTTCGACGCCGGCGAAGACACCGAGACCGACCCGGACGGCACCGTGCACCCGGTTCCCTACATCGTCATGGAGCTCGTGCACGGCACGCTTCTGAAGGACGTCGTCGACGCCGGCCCGGTGCCGATTCCGGATGCCGTCCGCTACGTCGACGGCATCCTCGAGGCCCTCGAATACTCGCATCGCGCCGGCGTCGTGCACCGCGACATCAAGCCGGGCAACGTCATGATCACCGAGACCGGACAGGTCAAGGTGATGGATTTCGGCATCGCCCGCGCCGTCTCGGACTCGTCGTCGACGGTCGCCGAGACCACGACGATCCTCGGCACCGCGGCATACTTCTCGCCCGAGCAGGCCAAAGGCGAGTCCGTCGACGCCCGCGCCGACCTCTACTCCACGGGTGTCGTGCTGTACGAACTGCTGACCGGTCGTCCACCGTTCCGCGGCGATTCGCCCGTCGCCGTCGCCTACCAGCACGTCAGCGAGACCCCCGTCGCGCCGTCCGAGGTCAACGAGGCCGTGCCGCGGGCCATCGACGCGGTCGTGCTGCGGGCGCTGGCGAAGGATCCCTTCCAGCGATACCCGGATGCCGCGACCTTCCGCGAGGCGTTGGATGCCGCGACCGACGGCAAGGCGCCGTCGAAACGTCAGCTCGGCGCGCTGACGAGCGAGCTGTACGGCCCGAATCCGCGGCAGGCGGCCGAGACGGCGCGGTCGCTGCGCCAGTTGAGCACCGACACCACGATGAAGCGCACGCAGGCCGGGCCGCCGGTGGCGTGGATCTGGTCGGGAGTCGCGCTGCTGGCGGTACTGCTCATCTCGGTGCTGTTCTGGGTGGTCACGATCCGGCCGGGCAGCGCCACCGTGCCCGACAGCGCCCGCATCGTCCCCGACGTCACCGACATGGCGTACGAGAAGGCCACCGAGGCGCTCGCCGGCCAGGACCTGTTCGCCCAGCGCATCGACGAGGCCAACGACACCATCGCCTCGGGCAACGTCATCCGCACCGATCCGGCCGCGGGTGTCTCGCTGTCGCCGGGCCTGTCGGTGCGGGTGTACGTGTCGAGGGGGCAGGAGACCGCGACGGTCCCGACGCTGGTCGGTCTGGGCCAGGATGCCGCGCGGGGCTCGATCGAGGGAGCGGGGCTGGTGGTGGGCACCGTCACCCAGCGCAACGATCCCGACCTGGCCGCCGGGACGGTCATCTCGGCGAGCCAGGAGGCGAACGCCACCGTCGCGAAAGGATCGACGATCGACCTCGTGGTGGCCAGCGGCCGGGTGGTGATCATCGACGTGAGCGGTTACACACTCGATGCCGCCACCCGCCAGCTCGAGGAGCTCGGCCTCACCGTCGAGCCCGTCGATGACCCCTCGTGTCCCGCCACCGATCCACGCACCGTGCGATCGCAGTCGATCGCGCCGGGCGAGGCGGCCGTGCACTCGACGATCCAGCTGAGCTCCTGCTCCGGCACCGGTTGACACCGACCCGTCCCCTCGCCACCGCGCCGGGCCGCGCCGCATCCGCACCTCGTCGAGCCGACCCGGTCGGCCGCTGCGCCCTTCCGGACGCGACCATATGCGTCGGCTCGACCTTGGTTGATCGAATCAGCCCCTGCCGCGACCAGGTGACCGGCCCGTGAACTTTCGTCGAGCCGACCCGATCGGCCGCTGCGCACTTCCCGACGCGACCATATGCGTCGGCTCGGCGTCACGGGCTCCATGGGCGTCGGCTCGGCGCCGGGGCTCGACTCGGCGTCGTGCCCGGCGCTGCGCCGGGTATCAGCGGTGCGGATGCAGTCGGGTCCCCCGCTCGGCGGCATCCGGCATCCCGATCCCGGTCAGCCAGTTGCCCAGCAACCGGTAACCGCCCTGGGTCAGCACGCTCTCGGGGTGGAATTGCACGCCCTGCACGGGGGCGGATCGATGCGCGACGCCCATGATCACGCCGGATTCCGTTCGGCTGGTCACGACGAGCTCGGGAGGAAGCGAGTCCGGATCGATCGCCAGCGAGTGGTACCGGGTGGCGACGAAGGGGTCGGGCAGTCCGGCGTACAGCGCTCCGCCGTCGTGGTGCACCAGCGAGGTCATACGGTGCATCAACGCGGGCGCGTGGCCGACCCGGGCCCCGAACGCCTGACCGATGGCCTGATGTCCCATA
>CAXTES010000014.1:19395-29360 GCA_964243215.1 uncultured Microbacterium sp.
CGACCACTCCGTCGTACGACGACACGGCGGCCCCGGCATCCGTCACCTCAGCGGCTTCGACCATCACCACGTCCGCCCCCAGCTCGCCGAGGTACCCGGCGAGCGTGTGGACGAAGCTGTCGTGATTGTCGACGAGCAGCACCCGGCCGGTCATCCCACCGTCACATCCTGCGGATCGATGATCGCACCGAGCCACGGGAAGGCGTAGAAGAACAGGCCCCACAGGATCGCGGCCGCCAGCACCAGCAGAATGAGCACCCGCAGCCACCACGGTCCGGGCAGGATCCGCCACAGCGCCGCGTACATCAGGTCACCGCCTCGGTGAGGGATGCCGGCTCCCCCGCTGCCCGTGGGGTGTACGAATCGAACACGCTGTACGCGATGATGCGCTCGGCGCGCGAGAACATCGGGCTGCAGCTGGTCATCGTCAGGTAACGTCCATCGGCGGCGACGCCGGACTCCTGCGGCACGGGCAGCAGCACGTCCACGGCATCCGGCGCGACGTATTCGAGGGTGCGGAACCGGTAGGTGTACCAGCCGTCCTCGGTCTCGATGACGATCGCGTCGCCGATGTGCAGGTCGGCGATGCGGTTGAACGGCTTGCCGTACGTCGTGCGATGGGCGGCGAAGGCGACATTGCCCACCGCACCCGGCATCGGTGTGCCGGGATAGTGGCCGATTCCGATGGGATCGAGCGTGCCCGCGCGCGTCACGCCGCCGGCGACCTTGACCGCGTAGTCGCTGCCGAAGCGCGGGATACGCATGATCCCGAACACCTGAGCATCGCCCGCGTCGGGCAGCACGACCGGTTCTGCGGCGGGAGTGGCGCTCGGCGTCGGTGCGGCGCTCGGGGTCGGCGTGCCGCTGGGCGTCGGCGTGAACGTCGGCGTCGGTGCCGCCGTGCCGGCATCCGCCCACTGCTGCGACAGAGCGGATGCCTCGGAATTGTGCTCCGCGCCGATGATGAAGTCGCCGATCCACAGCTGCCACGCCACGAACAGCAGCGCGACGACCCCGGCGGTCATCAGTATCTCTCCCGCGACGCCGAGCGCCGTCGCGCCCCGAGCCGGCCGCGATCGGCGTCCCCGTACGGCACGGCGGGTGTCCGGCTCGCCTGTCACAGGGGGAGTTTAGCCACGACGGGCTGCTGCGCCGCTGCCGTTAGACTGGGCGCATGGCACGATCTGGCAACGGCGAGGAGCGCCTCACCGAGCGCAGCACCACCGACGCGGCGCCGAATCCGGTGTGGTTCAAGCCCATCATGATCGGTCTCATGCTGCTGGGTCTGGCCTGGGTGCTGGTCTTCTACCTCAGCGGGATGGCATTCCCCATCCCCGACATCGGCGCGTGGAACCTCGTCATCGGGTTCGGAATCGCCTTCGTCGGCTTCCTGATGACCACGCGCTGGCGATAATCACACCGGTGTGATTCGTCCCCAGGTGTGGACGAAGCTGTGGATAACCGTCAGCCGTGGATCACCGACGGCAGCGCCATGAGCACGACCAGGGCGACGGCGAGGACCGCGAGCAGCCCGATCTGCACACCGTGCAGCCGGCGCGCGCGGGTGCGCGCGTAGATGAAACCCGCCGCGGCACCGGCGATGAGACCTCCCAGGTGCGCCTGCCACGAGATCTGCACGGCCGCCATCGATCCGGCCATGAGCCCGAAGATGAACGGCAGCGCGAAGTTGATCCCGATGATCACCGCGATCGTCGTGATGTTGGCGCCGATGTGCCGGCCGATCACCAACAGCGCGCCGAACAGGCCGAAGATCGCACCGGACGCACCGACGACGGGCGTGAGCGGATCCGTCAGCAACGCGACCGCGACGGACCCGCCCAGGCCGCTGAGCAGGTACAGCACGAGGAACCGCGTCCTGCCCAGCAGCGGCTCGAGACTGCGCCCGATCATCCAGAGCGCGAGCATGTTGAATCCGACGTGCCAGAAACCCGCGTGCACCAGCAGGACGGTCAACGCCCGCCACGGCTGCAGTGGGGCGCCGGTCGCGGGGATGACGTAGGCGCCGGCGAACTGCAGCCACTGCTGCACCGGCAGTCCCGGGACCAGCTGCAGCAGGAACACCCCGACCGTGACCCCGATGATCGAGTACGTCACGACAGGCGCGCGCCCGTACACCGCGACGGGCGCGGCGACCCGCGGGCGCCGCACGCCGCGCTCGGCCTTCCGCTGCGCGGGTGTGCGCTCCTGCCGCTGCTCCGCCAGGCATTCCGGGCAGATCACCCCGACCGCCGCCTCGGTCTGGCACTGCGGGCAGACGGTTCGCAGGCAGCGCTGGCACAGCACGAAGCTCTGCCGGTCCGGATGCCGGTAGCAGTAGTTCTCCCGGTTGCGGGTGAACTCGGTCGAAGTCACGAGCGGATGCTACGCCTCTGAAATGTCGATCGACTCGATGACGACCGGCTCGACGGGACGATCGCCCGCGGCGGTGGGCACAGCGGCGATCTCGTCGACGACGGCCCGGGAGCCGGCATCCGTCACCTCGCCGAAGATGGTGTGCTTGCCCTGCAGCCACGGGGTCGGGTCGGTCGTGATGAAGAACTGCGAGCCGTTGGTGCCCTCGGACGCGCCGGTGCTGGGGTTGCGTCGCAGGCCGGCGTTGGCCATCGCGAGAATGTACGGCTCGGCGAACGTCAGCTCGGGGTGGATCTCGTCGTTGAAGGTGTACCCGGGGCCGCCGGTGCCCTGCCCGAGCGGGTCGCCGCCCTGGATCATGAAGCCGGGGATGATGCGGTGAAAAACGACGTCCTTGTACAGCGGGCCGGATCCCGGCTTGCCCGTCTCCGGGTCGGTCCATTCCCCCGACCCGTCGGCGAGGCCCGTGAAGTTGCGCACGGTTCGGGGTGCGTGGTCTCCGAAGAGGTCGACGACGATGTCGCCGTGGTTGGTGTGCAAGGTCGCGACCGCGGTGGGATGAGGCATCCGGCCATTCTCGCAGAGTTCTGCAAAGCTCTCGCGGCCCCGGCGGCGTCTGGCAAGATGGGGTGGACCACATCCCCAGGATTTAGGAGGGCTGCACGTGAGCCTCACCCGCAAGCGCAAGAAGGAACTCCGCAAGCTGCAGGACCAGGCGACCAAGCTCTGGGAGTCGCAGCAGTCGATCGTCGGTCAGGCCGGGGCGGTGGCTCGTGAGGCGGGCCGTCAGCTCGGCTACTACGGACGCGAGCAGGTCGGTCCCGGGGTGCAGCAGACCTACGAGAAGTACGCCGCACCGTACGTCGACAAGAGCATGCAGTACTCCAAGCACGTTCTCAGCGACCGGGTCGTACCCGCGGCGGGAGCGGTGGTCGGATCGGCGCTGTCGGTGTGGGATGCCGCGAACGACACCCGGGCGCGGATCTCGGCGGGTAAGGGTGTCGGCCCCTTCGACGCGAAGGCGTTCGCCAAGAACGCCGAGAAGCACGGCAAGGACGTCACCACGAGCCTCGCGCGCAGGCTGGGCACTCTCGAGCCGGCCAAGAAGAAGGGCATCGGCGCGGGGGGCGTCATCGCGATCATCCTCGGCGTCGCCGCCGCGGCGGGCGTTCTGTACGCCGCCTGGCAGACGCTGCGTGCCGACGACGAGCTCTGGGTCGCAGACGACCCGCTGCGCGCGCCGGATGCGTGACTGACGCGAGTCCGGTAGCCGCCGAGGGCGACGAGTCGAAGCTCGCGCGCGTGCGCGCGGTGGCGTCCGCTCGCGGTCTGAACATCGAGTTGCGCAAGCGTCCCGCGGCGAGAAGCCTGGCCGAGGCGGCGGAACTGCTCGGGCTCACTCCCGCCGACATCGTCAAAACCCTCGTGGTCAAGCGCAGCGACGACACCTACCTGTTCGCCCTGATACCGGGCGACCGGGCGATCTCGTGGCCGAAGCTGCGGGGGGTGGTGGGGGTCAACAAGCTGCAGTTGCCCGACGAGACGCGCGCTCTGGCGGCGACCGGCTACGAGCGCGGCACGATCACTCCGATCGGCAGCACCGGCGACTGGCCGGTGTACGCGGACGATCGCATCCGCGGCCAGCGCGTCGCGATGGGCGCCGGCGTGCACGGATACAGCCTGTTCGTCGACGCGGACGCGCTGGTGGATGCCTACCGCGCGACGGTCTCGGACATCTCGCAGCCGGCATCCTGAGTCATACCGTGACGTCGGCCATCCGCAACGCGATGTCGACGAGCTTGACCCGCTGTAGACCGCGCAGATCCGCGAGCGCGAACCACTCCGCACGGTCGGTCGAGCCGTCGACCTCGTTGCGCAGCTTCCCCCCGGTTACCGTCGCGCGGTAGACGATGCGCAGCGTGTGCAGGGGGCCGACCGCGCTCGCCGCGATCCGCCGGGACTCGGGAATCACCCGGGAGTGGATGCCGAGGAGGGTATCGATCTGCGCGCGGTACCCGGTCTCCTCGCGCACCTCACGCTGGGCGGCGCGTTCCGGGTCCTCGCCCGGTTCGAGCCCACCGCCGGGAAGCGTCCATGCTGCGCGGCGGCCCTCGATCCAGTGCGCGAGCAGGATGCGGCCGTCGTCGATGATGACGGCGTAAGCCGCGACGCGCATATCCATCCCGTCACCCTAGCCACCGCGCCCGCGCATCGAAGGGGCGATGCAGGCTCACGCGTCGTGTTGGCGTGCCAGCATGGGCGCGGCGACGATGACGATCGCGGCCTGGACGACGGCGAACAGCACCACCATCGGGCGCAGCGGCTCGATCTCGAGAGCGGCACCGAGCAGCAGCACGGGCACGGCGACGCCCAGGTAGGCGAAGAGGTAAATGCCTGCCAGCGCCTCGCCGCGGCGCTGCGGCACGGCCAGCGACGCGGCCGTGCTCAGCGCCGCACGGAAGATCACGCCCACGCCCGCGCCGGCCACGGCGGCGCTGACGATGAACAGCGCGAGGTCCGATAGGACCACGCCGGCGACCAGGAGTGCCAGGCCGAGGACGACGGCGACAGCCGCCGCCGCCACCTGCACCCGCCGCGAGAGGCCGGCCGTGGCCAGTTGCGCGAGCGCCGCCGCGAGGAACACCATCCCCGCGACCACCCCCGCGAGCAGGCGCGACGGGTCGCCGAGCACCTTGGTCAGCACGGTGGTCACCAGCGCCGAGAACAGCCCGAGGATCGCGAAAGCCGCGAATGCCGCCCCCGCCGCGGCGAAGTAGCCCGCCCGGGCGTCACGCGGAACCGCGATGCGCTGCGGCCGGTAGGCCGGCATCCGCTCCGGCCGGACCACCGTCTCGGGTGTCATCGCCACGCCCACGATCGCCGCGGCGAGCAGCACGAGGAACAGGACGTACGGCAACACGAGCGGATCGGGGAGGAACTGCGCGAACACGCCGCCGATGAGGGGGCCGGCCGCCAGTCCGCCCAGGTTGGCCAGCGTCGCGATCCTGCTCGCGTCGGCCGACCCCGCGTAGGCATGGCGTAGTTCACCGAGATACGCGGTCGCGGCAGCGGTGAGCAGGCCCACGCCGATGCCGGAGAGGATGCGCGCGACGATCAGGCCGGGCAGCTCGCTGAAGACGAGGAATACGACGCATCCCGCAAGTTCGAACCACAGCCCGATCAGCAGCATCCGCCGGCGTCCGGCCCAATCGCTGAGGTGACCGGCCAGGAACAGGCTCGCCGCGGTGCCGACGGCGAACGAGGCGTACACCACGGTGATGGCGAACGTCGCGAAGTCGTCGTGCTTGGCATACAGGCCGTACAGCGGCACGGTGATGGTCGAGAACGCCGTCACCACGGCGAAGGCGAGCGCCACCACGACGTATCCGGTGCGATAGCTCATGCGCCGGCGGAGATGGCCGCTGCGGTCGGCGGCACCGATCGGCGGGGACGGCGAAGTCACGCGCTCAGGGTGCACCCGACCGGCGGGCCCTGTCCAGTCGGGAGGCGGTCTTCCGGCGCGTGCGACGCCGCGGTATCGTCGCGGCGGATCCAGCGGGAGGGCCCATGCACACGCCGGCGGACGACGCATCCCGTTCGTCGCGCCGATTCGCGCTCGACAGCCGGCATCCCACCCCCGGCGCCCTGGCGTGGCTCGTGATCGTGGTGCTCGTCGGCGTCGTGCAGATCGTGCGGCGGCAGTGGGGCGATGTCGCGCTGTTCGGCGGCGTCGCCGTGCTCATCGGGGTCGTCGCGACCGGTGGGTTCGACGGGCTCCGACGTCTGCCGGTGATCAGGACGGTGATCGTGATCGCCGTGGCGGTCGTGCCCGCCGTCGCGCTGGTCTTCCTGCCGCGTCACCTCGGCCCGACCGCGGCGGTGGTCGCGGCCATGGGAGTGTGCGCTGTCTTCGCCGCTCTCGTTGGCCGAGCGGATGCCGCGGCTCGGCCGTGGCCCCGCGCCCTCGCCGTCCTGGCGTGGTCGTGGGCGCTGATCTGGGTGGCGGGATGCCTGTGGGAACTTCTGCAGTTCGTGCTCGGCGGCATCCTGCCCGGCGGCCGCAGCGCCTATCCCGCGGCCAGCGACCTGCTCGACCCAGTGGTGGCGACCGGCATCGGCCAGGCCGTGTTCGTCACGGCATGGGTCGCGGCCGGGGTCTTCCTCGTGCAGCGCGGGCGGCGGCGATGATCACGAGCGTCGCCTTCTTCGGGGTGTGCCTGGCCGCGCTCGCCGGAACGGCTCTGCGCGCCCGGCGAGCCGATCCGGAAGCCACCGTGACGGCCCTGTTCGACCGGGTGATGGTCGACGCGAGCGTGCGCGTCGCCGTGATCGCGTGCTGGTGGTGGATCGGCTGGCACTTCCTGGTCGGCCAGACGGTCGATCCCGGTGCGTCATGACGCGTCGATGCGGATGTGGAGCCTAGCGGATTCGAACCGCTGACATCCTGCTTGCAAAGCAGGCGCTCTACCAACTGAGCTAAGGCCCCCGAAATCGGTGGGGCTACCAGGACTTGAACCTGGGACCTCTTCATTATCAGTGAAGCGCTCTAACCGCCTGAGCTATAGCCCCGTCAACCTGCAGAACTTTACCGGACCGCGGTCGCGATATCGAATCAGCTCAGTTGGATGTGAACCCGACCAGCAGACCCCCGGTCACCTTGACCGCGAGGTTGTAGATTCCCGCGATCACCGCACCCAGGACCGTCACGACGATCAGGTTGAGGATCGCGACGATGGCCGCGAACGCCATCACCTGCGGCAGTCCGACGAACTGGGTCAGCGACGCCCCGCCGTCCGAGATGCTCTGGAACAGCTCGTCGACCCTCGTCACGATTCCCGTGGTCTGCACGATGAGGTACAACAGAAAGAACGTCACCACCGTCACGATCGCCAGCGCCACCGCGGCCAGGAACGACAGCTTGACCGCCGACCAGAAGTCGACATAGACCAGGCGCAGTCGCACCTGCTTCGCGCTGGTCTTGTGGCTCGACTTGTTCGCGAGCTTGTCGGCTACCGTGCTCATGCGTCAGTACTTCCTTCGGGGGCGGGGGCTTCGGGTGCCGCCGCGCGGGGATCGGGGTCCGAGTCGTCCGGTCCCGGTGCGTCGACGGGCTCGGCAGCCGATTCAAGGGCACCCAACCCTCGCTCGCCGTTGCGGGCGATCGCGATGATCCTGTCGTCGTCGTCGGGCCTGGCGAACACGACACCCATGGTGTCGCGTCCCTTGGCGGGCACCTCGGCCACGGCAGAGCGTACCACTTTGCCACTGGCAAGAACCACCAAGACCTCGTCGTCCTCCGCGACGATCAGACCGCCCGCGAGGTCGCCGCGATCGGTGTTCAACCGGGCCACCTTGATGCCCAGACCCCCGCGACTCTGGCCGCGATACTGCGCCACCGCGGTGCGCTTGGCGTAGCCGCCCTCCGTCACGACGAACACGAACTCGTCGTCTTCGGCGACCGACGCCGACAGCAGACTGTCGCCGATGCGGAACGACATCCCCTTCACGCCCTCGGTGGAACGGCCCATCGGTCGCAGCGAATCGTCGGTCGCGGTGAAGCGCAACGACATCCCCTGCCGGCTGATCAGCAGGATGTCATCGCTGCCGTCGACCAGCAGCGCGCTGACGACCTCGTCGTCCTCGCGCAGCTTGATCGCGATCACCCCGCCCTGGCGGTTGGTGTCGTACTCGGTGAGCCGGGTCTTCTTCATCACGCCGCGGCGGGTCGCCAGCACGAGGTGCGTCGCGACGCTGTAATCGCGGATGTCGAGGATCTGCGCGATCTTCTCGTCGGGCTGCAGTGCGAGGAAGTTCGCCACGTGCTGGCCTTTGGCGTCGCGCCCCGCCTCGGGCACCTCGTACGCCTTCGTGCGGTACACGCGTCCTCGGTCGGTGAAGAACAGCAGCCAGTGGTGCGTCGTGGTGACGAAGAAGTGCTCGACGACATCATCCGCGCGCAGTTGCGCGCCCTTCACGCCCTTGCCACCACGGTGCTGCGAGCGGTAATTGTCGCTGCGGGTGCGCTTGATGTAGCCGTCGCGGGTGACGGTGACGACCATCTCCTCCTCGGGGATGAGGTCTTCGACCGACATGTCGCCGTCGAACCCGGGCAGGATCTCGGTTCGGCGCTCGTCGCCGAACTTCTCCACGATGCCGGTGAGCTCGTCGTGCACGATCGACCGCTGGCGCGCCTCGTCGGCGAGGATCGCCTGCAGGTCCGCGATCCGATTCTCGAGCTCGGTGGCTTCCTCGAGGATCTTCTGCCGTTCGAGCGCGGCCAGCCGGCGCAGCTGCATCGTCAGGATGGCCTCGGCCTGATCGTCGTCGATGTCGAGGAGGGCCTTGAGGCCGCCGCGCGCGTCGTCGACGGTCGCCGAGCTTCGGATCAGCGCGATCACCTCGTCGAGCGCGTCGAGCGCTTTGAGGTAGCCGCGCAGGATGTGCATCCGCTCCTCGGCCTTGCGCAGCCGGTAGGTCGTGCGACGGACGATCACCTCGATCTGGTGGTCGATCCAGTAGGAGATGAACCCGTCGAGCGGCAGCGTCCGCGGCACGCCGTCGACGATCGCCAGCATGTTCGCGCCGAAGTTCTCCTGCAGCTGGGTGTGCTTGTACAGGTTGTTCAGCACGACCTTGGCGACGGCATCCCGCTTCAGCACGACGACGAGGCGCTGCCCGGTGCGACCGGACGTCTCGTCGCGGATGTCGGCGATGCCGGTGATCCGGCCCTCGCGGGCGAGGTCGCTGATCTTGACCGCGACGTTGTCGGGATTGACCTGGTACGGCAGCTCAGTGACGACCAGGCACGTGCGGCCCTGGATCTCCTCGACGTTCACGACGGCCCGCATCGTGATCGAGCCGCGTCCGGTGCGATACGCCTCACGGATGCCGCGGGTGCCGAGGATCTGCGCGGCGGTGGGGAAGTCCGGACCCGGGATGCGCTCCATCAGCGCCTCGAGCAGCTCTTCGCGCGAAGCATCCGGGTGCTCCAGCGACCACAGCGCCCCCGCGGAGACCTCGCGCAGGTTGTGCGGCGGGATGTTGGTCGCCATACCGACCGCGATCCCGACCGAGCCGTTGACCAGCAGGTTCGGGAACCGGGCGGGCAGCACGGTGGGCTCCTGCGTCTGCCCGTCGTAGTTGTCCTGGAAATCGACGGTGTCCTCTTCGATGTCGCGCACCATCTCGAGCGCGAGCGGAGCCATCTTCGTCTCGGTGTAGCGGGGCGCCGCCGCCCCCTGATTGCCCGGCGACCCGAAGTTGCCCTGCCCGAGCGCGAGCGGATACCGCAGCGACCACGGCTGCACGAGGCGCACCAGCGCGTCGTAGATCGGCGCGTCTCCGTGCGGGTGGTACTGACCCATCACCTCGCCCACGACGCGCGAGCACTTCGAGAACGACTTGTCGGGGCGGAAGCCGCCGTCGTACATGCCGTAGATCACGCGGCGGTGCACGGGCTTGAGGCCGTCGCGCACGTCGGGCAGCGCGCGACCGACGATCACGCTCATCGCGTAGTCGAGGTAGCTGCGCTGCATCTCCAGCTGCAGATCTACCTGGTCGATCCTGCCGTGCTCGTGATACGGGGCGGGGCG